>JANOTJ010000191.1:0-2606 GCA_031416295.1 Chloroflexota bacterium | reverse complement strand
TGCCCCGTACTCGATGACCTCGGGATCCGTGTGCGGCATCACGATGAAGCGGGCGCCGGCGGCGACCGCGGCACGTGCCCCCTCTAGGTCAAGGACGGTCCCCGCGCCGATCAGCAGCTCCGTCCCGGCGAAACGGCTTGCGAGCGCCTCGATCGCCCCGAGCGCGCCAGGACTGTTCAGGGTCACCTCGAGGGCGCCGATGCCTCCGGCAGCGAGACCCTCGCCGATCCGGACCAGCCGCTCGGGGTCGAGTCCTCGGGCGATCGCGATCGTCCGGCCCTTGAGGATGGCATCTGGGATCGCCGGACGGTCTGTCGCGCTCACGCGGCGACTCTGGCGAAGTCTGGGATCTCCGCGGCTTCCGGTCCCGCGAAGAGCCGGTCGAGCGTCGCCTCCTCCTGCTGCGCCACGGCTGCCGCGACGTGACCGAGGGCCGTCTCCCGCTCGTCCTCGGTCAGCGTCCAGGCTTCGCTCGCGAGGCCGAGGACGACGGGCCCAGCCACGCCCGAGGCCAGTATCCGGTCGACCAAACGGTGGAGGTCGCCGAATCGGATCAGCTCATCCGGCGTCTTCTCGAACGCGAGGTGGAGGACCGGCCGGATCCCCTCGAACGTCATCGCGAAGTCTCCTCATCACTCGACCGACCGCGGCCGTGGCGCGCTAGAAGCGGTTGAATCGCCAACCGCCGTCGATCGGAATGGTCGTCCCCGTTACCATGGCGAGGGCCGGACTGCAGAGGAGCCCGATCAGTTCCGCGACCTCGGCGCGAGTCACCAGGCGCCCGGCCGGCGTATGGGCGATGGCCCGTGGCACGAAGGTCGGATCGAAGGCTTCGATGTCGACTGCGCTCTCGGCAATCTGGCCGGGCGCCACCGCGTTGACGGTGATTTCCGGCCCTAACTCGACAGCGAGTTCCTCCGTGAGCTGAATCATCGCGTTCTTCGCCAGCCCATAGATCGAGTGGTTGCGCAGATAGGCGCTGCCAGCCGAGAGGTTGACGATCCGGCCCCATCCGGCGGCGCGCATGCCCGGCGCCACCAGCTGTGTGGCCAACCACGCCGCCCTCACGTTGCTGTCCCAGATTCGGTCCCACTCGGACTCGGGTAGCTCGGCAAAGGGCTGCATCGAGAAGGGTCCGCTGTTGTTCACGAGCACGTCGATCCGACCTCCGAGTCGGTCGGTCGCCTCGTCGACCAGACGACGGACACTGTCACCCGTGCTGACGTCGCCACCGATTGCCACGTGCTCGGCCCCCGTCCGGCGCCGGAGCTCGGCGACGAGCGCACTGGCGATCTCGCCCGATTGATGATAGTTGACAGCGACCGTCGCGCCCAGCATGGCGAGACGCTCGACCACGCTCGCCCCGAGGTTCCGGGACGAGCCTGTCACGAGTGCCGTCCTGCCGGCCAGGAACCGATCAGCCGTCATTGCCATCGCCTCACTCTCATGTCCGCTCGTCATCCCAGCCTCGGCAGGATCTCCCGCGCGGCGAGTTCCACGAGCTCCGTGGCTCGCTCCACCGGCATCGGGAAGAGGGCCACCGAATCTGCCCCGGCATCAAGGTGGGCGCGCACCCCGGCGGCGCACTCCTCAGGATCGCCGGCGATCGCCAGATCTTCGACCCAGCGATCTGGCATCTCCCGCTCAAGGAGCCCCGACCCACCCCGGGCGAGCATCTCGGTCAACTCGTCGCTGATGCCGTAGGCGTCGGTGAGCGCATTGGCGCCCCCGGCCGCGAGGTAGAACGCGACCGGTGCCCGGGCGGCCTCGCGAGCCCGCCGGCTGTTCCGGTCCACGGAGAAGATGGCGAAGCTGGTCACTTGGTGATGGTCGGTTCGACCGGCGCTTGCGGCGCCCGCGCCGATCTGCTGTCGCGCCCAGCGCACGTAGGCCGGACTCGCGCCGACCGAGAGAACCGTGCCGTTGGCAACGGCACCGGAGAGCTGGAGCATCTTCGGGCCGATCACGCCGAGGAACAGCGGGACCCAGTCGATGGCCGGGTGGGACAGCTTCACGCGGTCGAACAGGTAGGCTCCCTCCGCGACCGTCACCTCCTCACCGTCGAGGAGTCGCCGTACGGCAATCACGCAGTCGCGAACGGCTCCCAGCGGCGAGGCTGGATAGAGGCCCATCTGGCGTAGCCAGTGCGGGACTCCGAGGCCGATTCCCGGTCGGAGCCGCCCCGGATAGATCCGCGAGAGTGTGGCGATCTCCATGGCCAGGAGTGCCGGGTGGCGGACGAGCGCGGAGACGATCCCGAGCCCGACCGGGATCTCGTTCGTCGCCGCGAGGGCGGCTGCGGCGCCGGAGACACCCCCAGTGAAGAAGTAGTCCTCGGCAAACCAGAGTTCCCCGAAGTCGAGCCGCTCGGCCAGTCGGGCCGTCGACTGGAGTTGCTCGGGCGGGACGTGGCTGCCGAGCACAAGCCCGACTGGCGAGCGTTTCGCGGTCATCGTGTCTGCACTTCTGCTGGATGGCCCGGCCTAGGACGCGGCACGGTTCGGGACGTAGCGGGGGAAGTGGCGACGCACGAGCGTGACGTCGTTGTTCTCGTGGAGCATCACGATCCGGCCGTCGCGAACCCGGATGACGTCGACGCCGTGGTT
>JANOTJ010000190.1:0-1612 GCA_031416295.1 Chloroflexota bacterium | reverse complement strand
AGGATCTCGCGGCTGCGGCGGCTCATCGGCCCGGTCATTGGCTCGCGCATCGGCCCGCTCATCGGCCCGGTCATTGGCTCGCGCATCCCCGCGGCCATCGGCCCGGTCATTGGCTCGCTCATCCCCGCGGCCATCGGCCCGCCCATTGGCTCGCTCATCGGGCCGCTCAGCCGCGCCGTCCGGACCGCCTGCCGATGCGCCTCGCGCGGCGCCCGCCGCTCCCGCGCCTCCCGCGCCTCCCGCGGCTCCCGCGCCTCCCGCCGGCGCGCTCAAAATCTCGCGGCTCGGCTCGCCGCCGGCCTTGACCCGCGCCGCCTCCCGTCGCGCCCAGGCCTGGAACGTCGGACACACCGGGAAGGCGGACGAGAGGCAATAGGCCTCCTGGTGCGCGACCGCACGGGGCGCCGGGGCGCCCTCCTCCGCGAAACAACGGTGGCGGTGGTCCGGGCTCGTCGAACGTTCGTCGCGGTCGTCCTCGAACGCCACGAACGGGCAGGCCGGCGATCCGTCCACACTTGGGAGCCCACGCTCAGTCATCGGTGCGGATGATACCGGCGCGCAGCGTCCATGGGGGCGTTTGACACACTGCCCGACCCCTCTGACACTGCACGATACCGAGAGACGAGGGCCGTTTCGCCCCTCCCATGCCCGAAGGAGTGCCATGTCTCGCCTGACCCGTTGGCTTGAGCCGACGACCACCGCCCGCGCCCACTGCGATCTGCCCTGCGGCGTCTACGACCCCGAGCAGGCCCGCATCGAGGCCGAGTCCTGCCACAGGATCAACGAGAAGTACGCCGCCAACACCGACACGACCTTCCGGACGCGCGCCGTCGCGATCAAGGAGCGCCAGGCGGACCTCGTCAAGCACCACCTCGACGTCCTGTGGCACGACTACTTCAAGCCCGAGCACCTGGACAAGGTCCCGAACCTGCACGAGCTGTTCTGGAACGCCACCAAGCAGGTCTCCAAGGTCAAGGCGTCCACGGACGCCGCCGATTCGAAGAAGCTCCTGGACATGATCGACGACATCGACGCTGCCTGGAAGGTCACCGGCGGCAGCGAGAAGACGCGCGTCGCCGGTCGCCCCGGCTGAGCGGCCGCCCCGGCTGACCGACCGCTCACCAGCCCTGTGCGCATCCCGAGGCCCCGCCGGACGGCGGGGCCCCGTCGTGCCGAGTCCCTGCGCCATCGACTCCGGGGACCGTGGCGTCTCGCCGTCGCGCAGGCCAGCATGGAGCCCACGATCCAGGAGGGCGACTGGCTGCTCGTGGACCCGACGACGACCCGCTGGCCCAGGCGCGGCACGGTCGTGGCCTTCCTGGAGCCCGACGGCGGCGCCCTCGCCATCAAGCGTGTGGCGGCCGGCCCGGGCGGGCGCATCCCGTTCGAGGCGGGCTACCTCGAGCTCGCAGATGACGAGGCCTGGCTGCTCGCCGATGCGACCGAGGAAATGGCAGCGGCCGCCGGCCTCGGCCCGCCCATCGACTCGGTGCGCTACGGCCCCGTGCCCGTCTCGCTGCTCGTCGGCCGGGTCTGGTTGCGCTACGGGCCGCTCCGTCGATTCGGCCCGATTACCCGGACCGCCCGCCGTCCGCTCCCGGACCATCCGCGG
>JANOTJ010000189.1:0-9849 GCA_031416295.1 Chloroflexota bacterium | reverse complement strand
CCGGCTTCGTTCTCGAGCACGATCCCGCAGCGCACGACCTTCGTCGGGCCCGCGGCGACGCGCCGTGCGTCCAGGAGAGTCATGGCGTCGCCGACCGTCGCCGACACGGTGGCGCCGCCGCCCCACGGGGCCCGGACCACGAATCCGCGCGGCGCCTCCAGTGCCGGGTCGGCGAGCACCTGGGTCGCGGCCGCGCCAGCGAACGCCGCCAGAGCGTGGCCACGATCCTCGCCCGTCGCCAGCCGATCGAGGGCGAGCATCGGCCCAAGGTCAGCCGCCCGGAACGGACGCACCTCGGGTGGCGGCTGCCCGTCGCGCCCGGCCCGCTCCATCGTCCGGTACCAGGTCTGCACCGTGAACCCGAGACGCTCGTAGACCGGCCGCCCGGCGTCGGTCGCGACCAGCACGAGGGTCCGGCACGAGGCCGCCTCGGCGGCGTCGATGGCCGCGATCGTGAGCGCGCGACCCAGACCCTGCCCACGCTGGTCCGGGCGGACCCAGATCGTGCCGATCCAGCCGACCGGCCCGTGGATGGCGGCGACGGATGTTCCGACGATGGACCCGTCATGGGCCTCGGCCACGAAGGCGCGCGCAGGCGCACTCCCCGACACGTAGGCGAACCACGCTCGCCGGTCGCCCCAGTCGTCGGCCAGGATGGCCGCGCTGGCGGGCTCGATGTCGGCGTTGGTCATCGGACGCAGGATCGGGATGGTCATCGGACGCAGGTTCGGCATGTGCGGATATCATCGGGTGCATGGCCACCCTGTCGCGCGCCGATGTCGAACACGTCGCCCACCTCGCCCGTCTGGGCCTGCGCGAGGACGAGCTCGCCCTGCTGGAGGGCCAACTGAACCACATCCTGGACCAGTACGCGATCCTGGCCACGGTGCCGACCGATCACATCGCGCCGACCGCGCAGACCATCGAGCTCGAGAACATCCTGCGCGAGGACGTGGCGCGGCCGTCGCTGCCGGTCGAGGCGATCCTGGCCAACGCGGCCGAGCACCACGACGGCCGGATCGTCGTGCCGGCCATCCTCGGTGGCGACTGACCGATGGCGACCACTTCGACCGATGTCACGCGGCTGCACGCCCACGAGATGGCGGCCGCCCTGCGGGCCGGAACCACGTCGTCACGTGAGCTTGCCGGCGCCCACCTGGACCTCGCCGAGCGTCAGGACCGCGGTCTCAACGCCTGGCTGACCATCGATCGAGCGCGAGCGCTCGAGGAGGCCGACGCCGCCGACGCTCGCCTGGCTCGCGCGCGAGCGGACGGCGCGGGTGCGTTCGATGCGCTCCACCCGTTGCTTGGCGTGCCCATCGCGCTCAAGGACCTGGTCAGTGTCAAGGGCGGTCAGTGCACCGCCGGATCGCGCATCCTCGAGGGCTACCGGGCCCCCTACGACGCGCACATCACCGAGCGCCTGCGCGACGTCGGCGCGGTCATCCTGGGCAAGACGAACATGGATGAATTCGCGATGGGTTCATCCACGGAACACAGCGCCTTCGGGCCGACGGCGAACCCGTGGGCCCTGGACCGCGTGCCGGGCGGCAGCAGCGGCGGTTCGGCGGCGGCGGTCGCGGCCTACCACGCCCCGTTGAGCGTCGGCACGGACACGGGCGGATCCATCCGCCAGCCGGCGGCCCTGACCGGGATCGTCGGGCTCAAGCCGACCTACGGCCGGGTGAGCCGCTACGGGATCGTCGCCTTCGCGAGTTCGCTCGACCAGATCGGGCCGTTCGCCCGCGATGCTCGGGACGCCGCGGCCCTCCTGCACGCGATCGCCGGGCGTGACGAGCGCGACTCGACGTCGTCGCCAGTGGCGGTGCCGGACGCGCTGCTTCGGCTTCCGGCGGGCGATGACGAAGCGGCCGACGGGCTGCGTGGCAAGCGCTTCGGGCTGCCGCGCGAGTACTTCGTGTCGGGCATGGAGCCTGGCGTCGAGGCTCGAGTGCGCGAGGCGGTGGCCGCCCTGGAGACCGCCGGTGCGACGGTCGAGGATGTCAGTCTCCCGCATACCGAGTACGGGCTCGCCACCTACTACATCGTGGCCCCCGCCGAGGCTTCGGCGAACCTCGCCCGCTACGACGGCATCCGTTTCGGCCCGCGCCTCGGGGAGGTCGGCGGCGACGTCCTGTCGGGCTATCTCGCCACGCGCGGCCAGGGCTTCGGGCCGGAGGTCAAGCGCCGGATCATGCTCGGCACGTACGCCCTGTCGACCGGCTACTACGACGCCTATTACCTGAAGGCTCAGAAGGTCCGGACACTCATCAAGGGCGACTTCGATGCCCTCTGGGCGCAGGGCTTCGATGCGCTCGTCGCGCCGACCTCGCCGACCGTCGCCTTCCGCTTCGGCGCGCGCATGGCGGACCCCGTCTCGATGTACCTGTCCGATGCCTGCACGCTGCCCGTCAACATGGCCGGCCTGCCCGGGGTGTCCATCCCGGCCGGGTTGTCGGAGGGGCTGCCGGTCGGGTTGCAGCTGATCGGCGCTCCGTGGTCGGAACCTGCCCTGTTCACGATCGCTCGCGGCTACGAGGCGATCTCCGCGGACGCCGACTGGCGCTCGCTTGAGCCGACCGGCCTCGCCGCACTCGACGACCCGGCGACGCCGACCCTGCGACGATGACTGCCGTCACGGCGTCCAGCGCCGACCCGCTCACGCGATACGAGGCCGTCATCGGCATCGAGGTCCACTGCCAGCTGCGCACGGACTCGAAGATGTTCTGTGCCTGCTCCACGGCCCAGGACGACGCCGCGCCGAACACGCACGTCTGTCCGGTCTGCCTCGGGCTCCCGGGCGCCCTGCCAGTGATCAACCGGCGGGCGGTCGAGCATGTCCTGGCGACCGGCCTGGCGATCGAGGCGACCGTCCCGGAGGCGACCCGCTGGGACCGCAAGAACTACTTCTACCCGGACCTGCCAAAGGGCTACCAGATCAGCCAGTACGACCTGCCCCTGGCGTCCATGGGCCGGCTGACGATCGAGACCTCCGACGGGCCGTTCGAGGTGACGATCACCCGGGCGCATCTCGAGGAGGACACCGCGCGGCTCATCCACTCGACCGCCGTCGACGGGCGCAAGGTGAGCCTCATCGACTTCGATCGATCGGGCGTGCCGTTGATGGAGATCGTCACCGAGCCCGTCATCCGGACCGCCGAGCAGGCGCGCCGCTATGCGGAGGAGCTGCAGCTGCTGCTGCGTGCGATCGGCGCCTCCGACGCGGACATGGAGCGTGGCCAGCTGCGGGTGGAAGCCAACGTGTCGCTGCGACCGCGCGGTACGGAGGCCTTCGGCACGCGGGTCGAGGTCAAGAACATGAACTCCTTCCGCTCGCTGGAGCGCGCGATCGAGCACGAGATCGTCCGCCTCGCGGCGGCGCTCGACGCCGGCGAGCCGCTGCGCCAGGAGACGCGCGGCTGGTCCGACGACCGCGGCGAGACCTACCACATGCGCTGGAAGGAATCGTCGGACGACTACCGCTACTTCCCGGAGCCGGACCTGCCGCCGCTGCACGTGGAGCCCGCCTGGCTCGAGGCGCTGCGCGAATCGATGCCCGAGTTGCCGGCTGCGCGCCGTGCGCGCTACGCGACCGCGCTCGGGTTGTCGGCCTATGACGCCGCGGTGCTGACGGCCGACGCCGACGCGGCGACCCTGTTCGAAGGGACGCTGGCCGCCGGTGGTCCTGCCCTCGCCGCGAAGTCCGTCGCGAACTGGGTCACCGGGGAGTACCTGCGTCTGCGCAATGCCGCGACCGACGCGGAGCCCGTGGCCGTGGATCCTGCCGAGCTGGCCGCGCTCATCGCGGCGGTCGAGGGTAGCGAGGTCTCGCGCTCGAACGGCAAGGAAGTACTGGAGGCCCATGCGGGCGGCGGCGGCTCGGTCGCCGCGATCATCGCGGCGCGCGGGTTCCGCCAGATCTCGGATGCGGGTGCGGTGGGCGCGGCCGTGGACGAGGTCCTTGCCGCCAACCCGGGCGCGGTCGCGGACTTCCACGCGGGCAAGGCGCAGGCGGTCGGCTTCCTGGTTGGCCAGGTGATGAAGGCGACCCGCGGCCAGGCGAATGCTGCGGTCGTCCAGGCGGCCATCCGGGCGCGGCTCGGCAGCCCGGGATAGGGAGGCGGATTTAGGCGATGGGTCCGATCAACATCGTGCTCTGGGTGGCCGGCGTGGCCCTGATCATCTTCGGCTACTCGCGGGCGCGCGGCCCGTGGGCTCGCTACCAGGCACTTCGGGACCAGGATGCCAATGTCGCCCGCTATGAAGCGTGGCGGGGCGGCCTCCGCGCTGACGACGGCGGCACGACCGGCGCCTCGGTGGCGATGGGCGTGCTGCGCCGCCAGGCCCAGCGTGCTGGCGCGATCGCGCTGGCCGGCTTCGTGCTCGTCTTCCTCGGGTTCCTGATCCGCTGAGCGAGCACTGGAGCGCGCAGCCACAGGCTGGTCAGGGGCGCAGCCCGCGCCACTCGATGGCGGTGCAGCGGTCCATCACGACCTCCAGCCCGGCGTCCGTCGCGATGCGCGCCGCGTCCCCCGAGACCACCCCAAGCTGGAGCCACAGGCAGCGGGCTCCGGCTGCCACGGCCTCATGGGCATGCGGGACGCACAGCTCGGGCCGTCGGAACACATCGATCATGTCGAACGGACCCGTGGCCGCCACCGCCTCGGCGATCGCCCGGAAGGCGGGGATCCCGAGCACGGAACGCTCATTCGGGTTGATCGGCACGCAGTCGAAGCCCTGGTGGACGAGGTAGCGGAACCGATGCGGCGTCACTGGTCATCGTGAGCCGTCCCTCGACCGTTCCAGGGGGATAACTCGGATGTTCCAACGTCTGCGGAGGTCAGTCACCCAGCGGAAGGGCGTCCTGCGACCCGCAGGTGTCGGCCGGGCAGGTCACGAGGGAACCCGCCTGCATGGCAGCAAAGGCCGCGTCGACCTTGGCCTGGGTATCTGCGGCGATCTTGCTCGTCGCCTCGTAGAACGACGAGATGCCGATGCCGTCGTTGGTGGCGTCGAACTTGGTGCGGCCACCCTTGGCGGTCCCGTCGGCGATCGCGACGATCGACTGGGAGACCGAGTTGGACAGCTTCTTCTCGGCACTTGTCAGGATGCACTCCTGCGAGGCCGGGTATGACTCGTGCTGGTCGACGTCGACGCCGATGGCGCTGATGCCGGCCTCGCAGGCGGCGTCGATGACGCCGTTGCCGGTCAGGCCGGCGGCGTCGATGACGCCGTTGCCGGTCAGGCCGGCGACTTGGAACAGGACGTCGATGCCGGCGTTCTGGGAGATGAACTGCTGGGCGAAGTTCTTGCCCGCGGCCTGGTCGGCGAAGCCCAGCCGGAAGTCACTGTCCGAGACGAATTCGGCCTTGACCTTGATGTCCGGATCGACGGACTTCGCGCCGATCTCGTAGCCTTGGATATAGCGGATGCACGGGCGGCACAGCGACACGCCGCCGATCGCGCCGATGATGTCGGCGTCGGTCACGGACGCGGCGACGATGCCGGCGAGATAGCCCGCCTGATCCTCGGCGTAGCTGATCGCGATGTAGTTCGGGAGCAGCGTGGCGATGTCGCCCGAGCAGTCCAGGAACGTGGTGTCGACGTCTCCTGTGGCACTGATGCACGGGTCATGGTCCACGCCGATGAAGAAGATGTCCGGGTTGGCCTTGGCAGCGGCCGCGGTCACGCCGACCAGGTTGAAGCCGGCGGCCACGATGACGTCGAATCCCTGGTCGATCAAAGCCTGGATGAGCAGACCGTAGTCCGCGGCCGAGGTCGGCACGACGACCGTCGGCTCGGCGGCGCCGACCGCCGCAGCGCCCATCTGTGCGCCGATGAAGGTGTACTCATTGAAGTTCTTGTCATTGACGGTACCGACGTCGGTGACGACGCCGATCTTCAGGTGGGCACCGGGGGCCGCCGTCGGAGCGACGGATGCGGGAGCGTCGGTCGGCGCTGTCGTGGCCGGAGCGGTGGTCGGCGCGGTCGTGGCCCCACCGCCGCCACAGGCGGCGACGAAGACGGATAGACCCGCGAACAGGGCCAATCCGGTAGAACGGATACGGATGTGTCCTCCTCCGATTGTTTCCGATCCACGCGCCACGCGGACAGCTGTCCAAAGGTCGCGGAGATCGACGCGCGACGACTCCTTGGGGAGTCGGCAGTTGGCGCGCATCCTACCGACGCGACCTGCCGGCGGCAATCGCCGACACGGAAACGAGAGCGCGGATGACCCACACGCAGGATACGTGCCCGCGGCAATGCGCGTCCGCTTGCTGCGCTAGGCTCTCGCGACGAGTTCCACAGCGAATCAGGGCTCGATGGGCCAACGTGGCCCGCTACGAGTCGTGGCGCGGCGGCCTGCGCGGCGGTGGCGAGATCACGGGTGCGTCGGTGGCAATGGCCATCCTGCGACGTCAGGCACAGATGGCTTGGGGCCATCGCGATCGCCGGGGTCGTGCTGATCTTCCTTGGGTTCCTCATCAGGTGACGTGGGGCCGGTCGGGGCCTGACACCCAAGGAGCACCGAGCTGATTCCCACGGACGGATTCCCGGTCCGAACCGGTGTCCCAGGCGCAAGTCGGGCCCCGAGCATCGGGTCGCCCCGGCTAGAATTGCGTCCGTCGGCCGTATGCCGCGCCGTCGGATGCCGAGCCGTGGACCCGGCCCCACCTCCACGATGGAATGAGCACGAGGTTCCCGTGAGCACGATCGTCGACAAGAGCAGCATCGGGCTGGCCGGCCGCCAGTTCCACATCGGCGTTGCCCCGGGCGAGGTGAGTACCGTGGTCCTCATGCCCGGCGACCCGTTCCGGGTTCCGCTCGTCGCCGAGTACCTCGACGATCCCGTGGACGTTGCGCACAAGCGCGAGCATCGCACGATGCTGGGCACCTACAAGGGTCGCTCGATCACCGTCACCTCGACCGGTATGGGCTGCCCGAGTACCGCGATCGCAGTGGAGGAGCTGGCCCGCTGCGGGGTCACGAGCTTCATCCGCGTCGGCAGCACGGGCGCGCTGCAGGAGGGCATGGAGCCAGGCGACCTCGTCATCAGCCAGGGTTCCTTCCGCAATGACGGCACCACGGACGCCTATGTCCCGAAGGGCTACCCCGCGGTGCCGGACCTGGAGATCACGCTGGAGCTGGAACGGGTCGCCCGGGAACGGGCGCCTGCGCATTCCCTGACTGTCCATGTCGGGCTCAACATCACGGACGACGCGTTCTATGCCGAGTCGCCCGAGTGGACCCGCCAGATGTCCGGCCTCGGGCTGCTCAATGTCGAGATGGAATCGGCGGCGATGTTCGTCGTGGCCCGGCAGCGTGGCCTGCGGGCCGCCATGATCTGCGCGGTCTCGAGCAATCTCGTGGCGGGAACGAGCGTGTACGCCGAAACCGCCCACGAGCGTCTGGCGGTGGGCTGGCGGGCGAGCATCGAAACCGCCCTTGAGACTGCGCTGCGACTCGCGCTCTAACCGGGCATCCGCCTGGCGCCACCACCGAACAGAGGGAACCAACGTGGGTCTGAACCTGCACACCCATCTCGAAGGCTGGGTCCGGCCGGAAACCGCGGCCGCCCTGGCCCGCGACGCCGGTGTCCCGGCCCCGCCTGGAGGATGGGACCGGGCCCTGCGCATGGCGGCGCCCGCCGACCTGACGGTCTATCTCGGCCATGTGGCGGCCGCCTACCCGGTGCTCGGATCCGCCGAGGGGTTGCGCCGCGTCGCCCGCGAGGCGGTGGAGGATGCCGCGGCCGACGGCTGTGACTATCTGGAGATGCGGTTCGGGCCGTCCACCCACCGACGACCCGGGTTCGATCTGCGGGCGGTCGTGGCGGCAACCTGCGAGGGACTGGCCGAGGGCAGCCTGGCCACCGGCGTCCCGAGCGGCCTCGTCGTGTGCGTGCTCCGCCACGTCGACGACGAGACGAACCTCGCGGTCGCGCGGGTCGCGGCCGCCGCCGCGGGTGCCGGTGTCGTGGGCCTCGACGTCGCCGGCGATGAGCTCCTCTATCCGTCGATCGCGCCGTATCGGGCCCCGTTCGCGATCGCAGCGGCTGCTGGTCTCGGACTGACCGCCCACGCCGCCGAGGCCGGACCGGCCGAGAGTGTCATCGAGGCCGTCGAGGGACTCGGCGTGCGGCGGATCGGTCACGGGTCGCGCGCCGCGGACGATCCGGCGATCCTGGCGTGGTCGGTCGAACACGGCGTCACCTTCGAGGTCTGCCCGACCTCGAACAGGCTGACCGGAGCCGCACGGCCCGAGCGGGAACATCCGCTCTACACGTTCCTGGCGGCGGGCTGTCAGGTCGTCCTCGGGGACGATAACCCGGTGACGACGGGAAGCTCCCTGGCCGACGAGGAACGCCTCGTGGTCGCGGCCGGCGGCCTCAGCGACGACCAGGTCCGGGCCATGCAACGGACCGCCATCGAGGTCGCGTTCGTCGACGACACGACGCGGGCGGGGCTACGAGAGCGCCTGGTCTCGCGCCTGGCTTAGCGCCGTCCGGCGATCCGCCGCCTCTCGATCGCGGTACAGCGGTCCATGACGACCGCCAGCCCGGCCTGCGCGGCGATCGTGGCCGCCTCCCAGTCCACCACGCCCAGTTGCAGCCACGGGTAGCGAAATTCCGTCGCGACCATCGCCGAGTACCGCCACCGGTCGACGTCCTTCCCGGAGATCGAGCAAGGCGCGCGTCCGGTCGATCCCGCGATCGTCGTCGCCCCGGCCCCGGGTCAGCTGGCGCCCTCCTTGACGTACGGCCGACCGACCGCGGCGGGGGCCACGCTGCGGCCCACCACGCCCGCGAGGACGATGAGCGTGAGCAGGTACGGCAGGGCACCGAACACGTTGTTGTAGATGCTCGGGAAGCTCGCCTGGATGCCTGACAGGAACACGCCGAGATCGCCAGGCGGCGGACCGGTCCGGATGGCGATGCCAAGCGCTTCGGAGAACATGAACAGCAAGGCACCCCCGAATGCGCCAAGCGGCGTCCAGCGCCCGAAGATCACGGCCGCCAGTGCGATGAAGCCGCGGTTGGCGGTCATCCCGTTCTGGAACGAGGCATTGAATTCCAGGGTCAGCCAGGCTCCGGCCAGCCCCGCGAAGATGCCGCCCAGGATGACGTTGCGGTAGCGAAGGCGGATGACGTCGATGCCAACGGTGTCGGCGGCGCGGGGATGCTCGCCGACCGCCCTCGTCCGCAGGCCCCAGCGGGAGCGGAAGAGGAGGATCTGCAGCACGATCACGAGCACGATGACGGACATGGTGATCGGGCCGACGGACAGGAACATCCGGAAGATCCACCCGACGATCGGCAGCTCCACGAGCTCTGGCGGAGGGCGGAACGCGTCCAGCGTCCCGGCGCTCCCGGCAGGCTTGATGAGTCGGTTCAGATACCCGGTCAGACCGAACGCGATGATATTGATGACGGTGCCGCTGATGATCTGATCGGCCCGGACGCTGATGCACAGCCAGGCGTGCAGCGCAGACACCGCCATGCCCGCGGCGATGGCGCCGAGGATGCCCGCGACCAAAGCTGGCGTGAAGCCGAAGAACGCGCTCGGCTCCGCCGGCAAGGCCTCGTGGATGACCATCGCGACCATGAATCCGACGAACGCAGCCGTCAGCATCATCCCCTCGATGCCGATGTTGACGATGCCGCTGCGTTCGTTCATAACGCCGCACAGGGCGCCCAGGGCGATGGGCGTGGCGAGCTGCAGGGTCTGCGGTGCCAGATTCGTGGTGACGATCGCGTCCACCAGGTAGGCGAGGAACTGCAGGACGTAGCCAAGGACCGGGAGCTGGAACAGGACGTCCATCAGAGCGTGGCCTCACCGTAGGTTCGCG
>JANOTJ010000188.1:0-2402 GCA_031416295.1 Chloroflexota bacterium | reverse complement strand
GCGGTGACGGAGTCGAGCTTGCGGCCGACTTCCTCGCTGATGACCGTGCCACCGGTCAGGGTGGCGATGTCGCGGAGCATCTCCTTGCGTCGATCGCCGAAGCCCGGCGCCTTGACGGCGAGCACGGAGATCGTGCCCCGGAGCTTGTTGACGACGAGTGTGGCGAGGGCCTCACCATCGACATCTTCGGCGACGATCAGGATCGGCTTGCCCTGGGCGACACCCTTCTCGAGGGCCGGGAGCATGTCCTGGACGCTCGAGATCTTCTTGTCCGTGATCAGGATGAGCGGATTCTCGAGGATCGCCTCCATCCGATCGGGGTTGGTCACGAAGTACGCCGAGAGGTAGCCTCGGTCGAACTGCATGCCCTCCGTGTACTCCTTCTCGAGGCCCAGGCTCTGGCCCTCTTCCACGGTGATGACGCCGTCCTTGCCGACCTTGTCCATCACCTCGGCGATGATCTCGCCGACCTCAGGATCCGCGGCCGAGATCGCGGCAACGGCCGAGATCTGCTCGCGACTGTCCACCGGGCGTGCCTGCTTCGCGATCTCGGCGACGACGGCCGCCACGGCCGCCTCGATGCCGCGCTTGACGACCATCGGGTTGGCCCCGGCGGTCACGACGCGCAAGCCTTCGGCGACGAGCGCCTGGCCGAGCACGACCGCGGTGGTCGTGCCGTCGCCGGCGACGTCGTCGGTCTTGGTCGCGACTTCCTTGAGGAGCTGCGCGCCCATGTTCTCGAAGGGGTTCTCGAGCTCGATGTCCCGCGCGATGGTCACGCCGTCGTTGGTGATCGTCGGGGAGCCGAACTTCTTGTCCAGGACGACGTTCCGGCCCTTGGGCCCGATCGTGACCTTGACGGCGTCGGCCAGATGGTCGATGCCGCGCTTGAGCGAGCGACGAGCCGTCTCGTCGAAGATCAGTTGCTTAGCCAATTTGGGTGTGTCCTCCAGGGGATGCTATCGGGTCGGATGGGCGCCGTCGCGGACTGAGGGGTCAGTCCTCGACGATCGCCAGGATGTCCTTCTGGCTGACGATCAGCAGCTCGTCGCCTTCGATCTTGAACTCGGTCCCGGCGTACTTGGCGTAGAGGACCTTGTCCCCGGCCTTGACATCCATCGTCTCGCGCTTGCCGTCATCGAGGATCTTGCCCGGGCCGGCAGCGATGATGGTGCCTTCCTGGGGCTTCTCCTTGACGGTGTCCGGCAGGACGATGCCGCTCTTGGTCATCTCCTCGCGGGCGCTGGGCTTGATGACGACGCGGTCACCGAGCGGACGAAGCTTCTTTGCGATCGCAGTGGCTTTGGCCAACGTGCAGTTCCTCCTGTGACGGTCAGGGCCGACCGTCAGGCATGCCAGATGGGCGCGGTTGGGGCCCACGAGCCGATGAGACACCGGCGCCTCGCCCGCGGACGGACCCTCCACCGGGAACCCGGTCGTGCCGTCCCAAACGCGTCGCATCGGTGCGATTAGCACTCTCACTAGTCGAGTGCTAACACAAGCCTACCGAACGGCGCGACGCCCTGTCAACCCGGCGTCGCAGGACGGTGTCGGATCACGCTGTCGTACGTGGCCACGAGGTGCTCGCCGAGAACGTCGGGGTCGATCCCGCGCCGTTCCGCGACCCAGGCTGCGGTGATGCGGACCCACTCCGGCTCGTTGCGACCGCGCGGGGCTCCGGGTGGGGCGAGGAACGGCGAATCGGTTTCGACCAGGAGGCGATCCACGGGCACGAGCGCGGCCACTCTGGCCGAGGCCTCCTCGCCCGCGCGGAAGACAAGGCCGGAGAAGCTGATCACGGCGCCGAGCTCCAGCATCCGCTCGGCGTAGTCCACCGGACCGGAGAAGGAGTGGATGATTGGGAGGGGCCGATCCCCGTCCGGGAGCGCCTCAAGTTCGGCGACGAGCGCGTCCTGGGCGTCGCGCCGCCCGGCCGCCGAGCGACAGTGCAGGATCACCGGCCGGCCCGTCTCGATCGCCAGCCCGAGGTTGCGCCGCAGATTCGTCAGCTGGTCCGGGATGGGGCTGAAGACCCGGTCGTAGTCGAGGCCGGTCTCGCCGATGGCCACGACAGCAGGATGGGCCGCCATGGCCACGATCCTCGCCCACCCCGCCTCATCCACCCTGGCCGCATCGTGGGGATGGACGCCGACGGCGGCATCGAGCCAGGGCACGCGCTCGACGAGGTCGATCGCGCGCTCGCTCGAGGCGACGTTCCAGCCGGGAACGAGGATGCGCTCCACGCCGGCGCTGCGGGCGGCCTCCACCACGGCCTGCGCATCGTCGGCGAAGCGATCGGCGTTGACGTGACAGTGCGAATCGACGAGGCGCATCACCCAGGGTCGAGGGCGGCGTCAGTGTCCAGGCGCGGGAAGAGCGGCTCGGGCGCGGTGACGCGGCCG
>JANOTJ010000187.1:0-8582 GCA_031416295.1 Chloroflexota bacterium | reverse complement strand
CAGCGCGACAGCCGCCCGCCAGCGCCCCAGCCGGGCGAAGGCGTGCTCGACGCGGTAGAGCGGCGCGATCGGGGTGAAGCCGACGGTGCCCTTCGGCGGTGCCTTGATGTCAAGCTGGACGCCCTTCTTCGCCGCCATCTTGTTGAGGCCCCGGTAGCCCCGGTCGGCGACGATGGCCTGACCGTGCCGAGCGCGGGCAGGGTCGTGTCGAGCAGCCGGCGGCCCGCGCTCACATCGTGCGGGCGGGCCGACTCGACAGAGACCGCGAGGGGCAGGCCGAGGATCTCGATCACGCCGAGGTCTCGCCGGGGCCGGTCTCGCTGTTGCGCTCGAGGTTCTCACGAGAAGAAGCGTGCACGACAGCCGTGACACCTTCTATGGCACGAAGGTCATCAAGTTACCCACCGCGCTTCACACAGCCACGTCTTTCGTGTCGGCCCACTAGGTCGGCGATGCGGCAGCAATGACTCGGCGGGCCCGGACCTTGTCGACCGGGAGCCGCTCGTCGCCGTCGCGATGGAGATAGGTACCAACGATGACCGCGTCAGCGGTCTGCAGGAATGACCCGATCGTCTCCGGCGTCGCACCCCCGCCCACGACGAGGCGAACGTCAGGCGCAACGTCATGCGCATCGTCAAGCATTGTCAACGTGGCCGCCGCATCCGAGCCAGTGACGACGATCGTCGTGGCACCGGCTTTTCGAGCCTCTAGGACGCCGTCGCGCCACAGGGTGGGCCACACAGGTGTGCCCGTCCGGTCGTGAACATCCGTCCAGAGCGAGATCTCGTCGGCCCTGAGTCGATGGCGGTACGCGAGTGCGGAATTAGCACAACCCTCGAGGGTCCCTTCCGCGCGTCGCATCACGCCGATCCACACTTTGAGTCGGAGGAAGGCGGCGCCGGATGCATGGGCGAGGGCGATGCTGGCCTCGGGGTCGTCGCTAGGCAGATTGAGACCCCACGCCGCCTCCGGGAACCGTTCACTCAACCGACCGAGCAGCACACCCAACGCCGCCACCTCCTCGACCGTCTCGCGCCGCCAGGGGCTCCGGGTCGCTAGGTTCTGTACCATCATCGTTCGAAAGCCCGCCTCGAGGAGCGCGTCCGCATCCTGCGATGCGGCGTCGAGCGTGTCGGCGATCCGGCCCGGCCCGCCCGGATCATGAGGAAACCCGAGGAATTGGACCATCCCCACGAGCTTGGTGGTCTGGCTCATCCGAGCCGCTCCCCGCTCGGCGTCGAGGCCGCCAGAGCGTCGAATACGGCCGGCGCGACATCCTCCGGTCCGCCGACCCAACTGACTAGAGCCATATCTTGCGGTCCGACCACCAGGTGCTGCGCAATGGCTTCAAGCATCGCGGCCCAGGCCGGGCCCACCAGGATGAGCGGTGGGGTCATCGTAGGATCGGTCTGCCGATCAGCCCAGGTGACGGCCATCTCGGCGAGTGTCCCGATGCCCCCATCGAGCGCGACGAGGACGACGCACGAGGCGAGAACGGGCAGTCGCCCGACGAACGAGTCCACCCAGATCATGCGGGTGATCCACCGGTTCGGCTCGAGGTCCGGCCAGCGTCGAATCGGCAGGCCGATGACCTCGCCGCCCGCTTCGGCCGCTCCGCGGCTGACGGCCTCCATGGAGCCTCCGTAGCCGCCGGTCAATACTGCAAATCCCGACTCGGCAAGCCGCCGCCCGACTATGACCCCGGCCGCATACCTTGGGTCCTCAGGCATGGTCCGAGCCGAGCCGATGACTCCCACGATCCGCGGGTAGCCTCCCCGAAGCACTGGGGGGGCGCGTTCGACTCGGTCGCTGCGGTGGTGACTCATGCGGGCTCTCCCCGAGTGTCGCGGTGGATCGTCTGGTAGTGCTCGATCTCGTGCTCGTTCGATGGGAATCCATACGACTGCGCCCCGAGGTGTTCGGCGAGGAAGAATGCCGTGAGTGCCAACGGGAGGCAGGTGAGGAGCGGGCTATACGCCTCGTCGAGGCCCGCGGCAATCGGGAGGACCACCGTGGCCGACCTAGCCACCGCGTCGTCTGCTACGTCACTGACCAGGATCGTGGGGGCACCGATGAACGCCATCTCCTCGAGGAGCTCGCCAGCTCGATCGCGGGCCGCGCCCGACGATGCGACAACGACGATCGGTGTCGTCGGGCCGCTCACGAAGTACTGCTCGTGCGCCCATTCCTCGAGCTGTTGGGCGACGCCGTAGCGTTGGGGTCCCTCGAATAGCTTGGCGGCACCAAACTCGGCCGCCGCCCGATGCGGGCCAGAGCCGATGAACGTGCTGATCCCGGCCGCTGCGATCAGCTCGGCCGCCTTCTGCGCGGGTGCCGTCGCCAGCCGGATGGTCTCCCGAGCAAGCTCGGGTGCGGCGTCAAGCGCGGCGTTTGCGCGCGCCGCTGCTGTACTGCGACGGGCGACCGTCGCAAGTTCGGCGCCGAGCGTGTAAAGCGCCGTAAGCATCGCGACATACGTGCTGGTGCCCGGGGAGAACCCGAGCGTCGGGACATCCATCAGGATGGGGTCGACGGCCTGCGCAAGGCGTCCATCGCGGCGACCGGTCAGCGCCACGGTCCGCCAGCCAAACTGGCGCGCGGTCGAGGCGGCCTCGATCGTTCGCCCGACCGATCCCGAATACGAGATCGCGACCAGGAGCGGCGGACGGGGCTCGATCGGGATGTAGCGGATGGCATAGCGCGTCAGCTCGAGTGCCTCAAGGGCCTGGCAGCGGACGCCGGCGTCACGCTCGTACGCGAGCTTCACGCCGAGCCCAGCGAAATACGAGTCGCCACAACCCGTCAAGACCACCTCCGGGGCGGGGTGGCCGAGCCCCTCGGCGAGTGCTCGAAGTGGTGGTCTGAGTTGGGTCGTCTGGTCGGCGATGACCGTCGGGATCGTCTCGATCTCGGCGACCATGATGTCGATGGAGCGCCTGCTCGACGCCAAGTCGGTCATCCCTCCACGTCCATGATCGGCGTCTCGGCCAGCCGGCGACTAGCGTCGACGGGACGCAGCCACGAATGGAGGGCGCCGAAATCGCCGATCGCGAGCGACGCCCCCGCCGCTCCCCGGGCCGCGGCGCTCACTGGGTCGTCGCCAAGAGCGAGACCCGCAACCAGGCTGCCACAGAAGGCATCCCCGGCACCTGTGACGTCCACGACCGGCCCGGGGGCGAGACCTACTTTCGCCAGACGTCCTGTCCGAGCGTCGTGGACCAGGGAACCATCGGCTCCCATCTTTATCACCGTCGCACGTTGGCCGAGCCTACCGAGCTCGCGGATCGCGCGGATTGGGTCATCCCAGCCGAACCAGCTCGCGACTTCTTCGCGACTAGGGATGAACACGGTCACCTGTGGCAGGAGAGCGGCAATCCGATCTTGGAAGCCTGCGACTTCATCCTCGTGGGTATCGAGGGTCAACACGGCGTCGGGCGCCCACGCTCGGATGGCGGCTACCAGCGGTTCGACCGCGTCGAGGGGCATCGCCGCGATGTGATATGCGCCTGAGCGGCGGAACGTCGCCGGGACGTCATCCGGGGTCGGAGCGGTCTCGACGAAGGCGGACTCGGGCGACCTCTGGAGCCACCGGCGGCGACCATCGGCCTCGTAGATAACCCAATAACGGATAGACGCGCCGGGTCGAGCCTTGACCCCGGCAAGATCTAGCCTCAGCTCCCCGAGGTGGGCTAGGTGGGGCGGCGGAAAATCCACCCCCGCCGGCGCGACGACCCCGATCGGCGCCGTCCAGAGCGAAGCGGAGAGCGCCGCATAGGTCGCGTCGCCGCCGCACGAGGCCATCGAGGTCCGGCCGTCCGGCAGCACGACGTCGTCGATGGAGAGCTGACCCAGGACGACAACGGACGGGGTTCGCTGGAGTACGGACATTCGACCTGCCTTTAGATGGATGGCGCCCGACGAGCGTTCGGCGGGGTCGACCCCTCGACTATCGCGAGATCCCGCTGGATTGATCACCGCGACGTACTGGTTGGTAGAGGCACGCCTGACCTCGCCGCCGATTCGTGCCGGTGCAGTGCATCTGCAGGGCGTCGACCGGGCTGACCTCCCTCACGAGATCGGTCAATTTCCGAAGGATGGCCCCGGGTCCGGAGCCCCGGATCCCGACCGCGTCCTGCATCCGTGCTCTCCTCACCTGGGTACCCGACGGCCGTTCGGCGGACGCTCTTGTCGCCCGCTGTCGATGCGGAAGATGAAGCGATCCCCCCGGTACAGAACGTCGGTAGATTCTATCGGTCGTCCCGTCGCGTCCTCCGTGACCGAGCGGACGAGGAGCGCCGGCGTCCCCAGGAATACACTGAGCAATTCCGCCTGGTCGTCGTCGCAACGCACGACTTCGAGCGTGCTGCTTGCCTTGCCCACGTGCGTGCCGAACTCCTCCTCGAGGGTCCGATACAGGGAGCGACCCGACTCGAATCCGGTGATCGAAGCGAGGCTGCCGAACCGCTCGGCGTCGAGGTGCGCATCGAGGATGGCCGCTGGTTCGCCGCGCACGATGGCGAGCCGCCGGAGCCGGACGACCGACGCTCCGCCTCCAAGCTGAAGGGCAGCCAGCACGTGGGGCGGGGCCGGCACGACTGCTTGATAAAGCACGGTCATGGAAAAGGCGATCCGCTGCGACCTCAGCGCGTCAGTGAAGCTGGCGAGGAGCGTCACCGGCGTGTCGACGCGGCTCTCGGCGACGAACGTCCCCCTGCCCTTGATCCGGATGATCATTCCGGCCGCGACGAGGTCGAGGAGCGCCTGCCGCACGGGGGCAAGGCTGACGCCTAGCTGCTCGGCGTATTCGTGCTCGGTGGCAAGCCGATCGCCGGGCCGCAGCTCGCCGGATCGGATCTGGTCGTGGATGGCACGTCGGATCTGGTCGTGGAGCGGAGCGGGGCGTGTCCGGCTTACGATGGTTCCCAAGCAATAATCTTATAACGTTACGTCAAGGCCCGAAGTCGCTGGAGGTTGGGGTTGACACATGTCATAATCTCATATAAATACAATCTCGGAACAGGAGGATTGGGATGAGGCGTGTGATCGCGTTCGTCGTATTCACGGCGGTGATAGCAGCCAGCTGCTCGTCCGCTGCACCAGCCGGCTCGGCCGAGCAGCTATCCCTGAACGGCAGCCCGCTCCCGGGCTATGCCGCACCGAGCGAAGGCCTGATGGCTTCCATCAAGGAGCGCGGCGTCATCTTCAACGGCGTCAACGCCGCGAACCCGCCCTTCGAATCAGTCGATACGAATGGCGAGATCGTCGGGTTCGACATCGACCTGATGAACAAGTTCGGTGAGTACCTCGGCGTGCACGTATCCACAGTCGATACGGCCTGGCCGGGCGTCATTCCTTCGCTGTACTCGAAGAAGTTCGACCTCATTTGGTCCGCTATGTCCATCACCGACGCGCGCAAGGAAGCAGTCACGTTCTCGTCGCCGTACGCCGCCGACCAGGCCATCTGGATCACGCGCGCAGACAACACCTCTGTGAAGGATTACGCGGATCTGAACGGCAAGATCCTGTGCACCCAAGTCGGCTCCGCCTACGAGAGCCAGGCCAAGGACCTCATCGCCGAGAAGGGTCTGCAGATCGAGATCAAGGCGTTCGACGACTTCCCGACGGCGTATCTCGCACTCGAGAACAAGCAGTGTGACGCCGCCACCAGTTCGACCCTCAACAATCTTCCCCTGAACAAGGAGAAGGCGGGCGTGTTCCGAGATGCGATCGTGCTGCCGACCGCTAATTACGTCGGTGTGGCGACGCGCAAGGCCGACGCGGACCTGTCCGCGGAGGTGCAGAAGTTCATCGACAAGATCAAGGCCGACGGCAGCCTTGCCGCGCTTCAAGAGCAGTACTTCG
This sequence comes from Chloroflexota bacterium, assembly GCA_031416295.1. GTDB lineage: Bacteria > Chloroflexota > Limnocylindria > Limnocylindrales > CSP1-4 > SPCO01. The sequence continues at coordinate 2,720 of JANOTJ010000187.1, read as the reverse complement.
GGGCGCCGATGGAACTGCCAAAGTAACAGGGAACAGGCCGAGTCTCGATGCAGTTCGAACCAATCCTGGAGCGGCTGCCGCTCTTCCTGGGCGGCACTGTACAGACGCTCTGGCTCTCTAGCGCCGCCTTCGCCCTTGCTCTCCTCATCGGGCTCGGCCTGGCTCTCGCCCGGCTCTCGCGGCGCCGAACCTTGTCGCTCGGGTCCCGGATGATCACGGACTTGGTACGGGGCATCCCGGCCTTGGTCCTGGTCCTGCTGATCTACTTTGGATTGCCGCAGCTCGGGTTTGACCTCGGCTCGGGGCTGTCCGGGATCATCGCCTTAGGCGTGAACAGCGGCGCATACGTTGGCGAGGCGTTCCGCGCTGGAATCCAGGCCGTCGACGTGGGTCAGAACGAAGCCGCGCGCAGCCTGGGCATGAGCCATCCCCAGGCGATGCGGCGGGTCGTCCTGCCGCAGGCGATCCGGTTCGCTATCCCGCCCGTCACGAACGAGGCGACCGTGCTCATTAAGGGCACGTCGCTCCTATCCGTGATCTCGATCACGGAGCTCACCAGGGTGGGTACCCAGGTGATGACCCTCACGTTCCGCCCGATCGAGGCCTTTCTCACCGTTGGGCTCATCTACCTTGTCATCAACACCATCGTCTCGCAGGCGAGTTCCCGGCTGGAACGACGGCTCGCGGTCCCGGGCTCGTGACGGCGACGGAGATGTTGCCGGTCATTCAGGCGCGCGGGCTGCGCAAGTCGTTCGGCGACACGGAGGTCCTCCGAGGCGTCGACCTCGACGTCGCCCACTCTGAGACGCTCTGCATCATCGGTCCGAGCGGTTCGGGCAAGACGACGCTGCTCCGCTGCCTCAACTACCTGACGGAGCCGGATGCGGGGACGGTCACGATCGAAGGCGAGTCCCTCGGGCCGAGGCCGGGCGAGAACCTGCATTCGCGAGCGGCTCAACAGCGGCTGAACCGGATGCGCGCCCGGATCGGTATCGTGTTCCAGCGGTTTAACCTGTTCCCGCACATGACCGCGCTCGCGAACGTCTCCGAAGGGCTCAAGACGGTCCGAAAGATGGCCGCGAGCGAGGCCGACGATCGCGCCCGTCTGATGCTCGGTCGGGTCGGGCTGGACGATCGCGCGAGCGCCTATCCGAGCCAGCTCTCGGGCGGCCAGCAGCAGCGCGTGGCCATCGCCCGGGCGTTGGCGATGGAGCCCGTGGTCATGCTCTTCGACGAGGTGACCTCGGCGCTCGACCCCGAGCTGGTGGGCGAGGTCATCGCCGTGATGCGCGATCTGGCGGAGGCTGGGATGACGATGGTCGTCGTGACGCACGAGATGGGGTTCGCGCGCGAGGCGGGCCGGCAAGTGTTGTTCATGGACGATGGGGTCGTCGTAGAGCGATCGACCCCCGCCGAGATGTTCGCCGACCCGAAGGACCCGCGGACGCGGGCGTTCCTCCGCCGGGTCCTACCGGCGACCGGCGCATAGCGATGGCCCAGCATGACCTCCTCGTCCGCGGTGGGACCGTCGTCCGGCCGACGGGCAGCGCGCGCGAGGACGTGCGCATTCGCTCGGGGCGCATCGTCGAGACCGGGCCGGACCTAGCGTCGGAGGGCGAGCCGCTGCTCGACGCTGCCGGTCTGCACGTGCTGCCCGGGGTACTCGACGCGCATTCCCACCAGTGGGAGACGGGCCTCGCGGCGCGCCCCGACTTCCGTGATGACACCGCGTCGGCCGCGGTAGGCGGCATCGCCACGATCCTCGACCATCCGTTGACCCCGCCGGAGATTCTCAATGCGGATCGACTCCGAGCCAAGGCCGAGCTCGGTGAGAGGACCTCGTTCGTTGACTTTGCGCTTCACGCCGGGGCATCGCCGGACCACCTTGACGACATGGCGGGGCTGTGGGCGGCCGGCGCGACCGGCTTCAAAGTCTTCACCTGTGAAACTGGAGTGGCGATGGGCGGATTCGTCACCACCGCCGCGCGACGCGCCGTGCTGGAGCGTGTCGCGGCACTCGACGCCATCGCCCTGATCCACGCCGAGGAGCAGGCCATCCTCGACCGGGAGCGGGCTCGGCTCGAGCGCGATGGCCGAACCGATGTGGCAGTGTTCGGGGAGTGGCGGTCGCCGGAAGCCGAGGCGGCGGCCGTCAACGAGATGCTGGCGCTCGCGGCCGAAACCGGAGGGCGCGTCTACTTCGTCCACACGAGCCTGCCCGAGGCGGTCGAGGCAGTAGCCCAGGCGCGCCGTGCCGGCACCAATGCCTGGGCAGAGACGTGCCCGCACTATCTAACTCTCACCGATGACGACATCCGAGAGCGGGGCCACTGGGCGACAACCTCGCCGCCGGTCCGCGACCGCGCGCGGCGGGAGATCCTCCGCGGCCAGCTGTCGTCGGGAATCAGCGCTGTCGGCTCCGACCACGGGTCGGTGCTGCCGGAGAACAAGACTGGGCGCGACGCGTTCCACGGGCAACCGGGCCTGCCGGGCAACGAGACGATGGTGCCGATCCTGCTCGACTTGGTCGCCCAGCGCGTGGTCACGATCGAGCGCGTCGTGGCGCTCGTCGCAGAGAACCCCGCGCGGCTGTTCGGCTTGTTCGGGCGCAAGGGGGCCATCCAGACCGACTTCGACGGCGACCTGACACTGGTCGACCTCGCCGGCGAGACCGTGCCGAAGGCCACCGAGATGATTGGCGTGGCGGGCTGGACCCCGTA
>JANOTJ010000186.1:0-5446 GCA_031416295.1 Chloroflexota bacterium | reverse complement strand
GGGTGTGCCGCCAATCGATCTGCCGCGCACCGTGGATCCAGCACCGGGGCGGCCCTAGCGTCGATTAATGCCATGGCCTCCCTCGAACGTCGAGATCTCCAGCGACGATCCCGTCGCTGGACTCTACCAGCGGCCAGCGGGCAGCGCGCCACTACACTCCGGGCATGGACCGCCGGTCGACGCTGGTGCTGCTCACCGTCTTCGGCGTCGGCGTGTTCCTGGCGGGTCTGGAGCTGATGATCACGGCCGTGGCGCTGCCCACCCTGCTGGCCGATCTCGTCGACGCCGACGGCACAACGGCCTGGCTGGAGCTGCGCAAGGCATCGTGGATCGTCAACGGCTACCTGCTCGTGTACATCCTGGTCATGCCCCTTGCCGGCCGCCTGGCCGATTTGTGGGGTGCTCGGCGACTCTTCCTCGCGGCCCTGGTCGTGTTCACCATCGGATCGGTCCTCGCGGGCGCCGCCCAGGACCTCGACCAGCTCATCGCAGCGCGTCTCATGCAGGCACTCGGCGGCGGCGTCCTGGTGCCCGTCGGCACGGCCGCAGCGGCTCACCTGTACGGTGGCGACGGACGGGCCCGGGCACTCGGCGTGATCGGCGCCCTGACCTTCCTGGGCATGGCCGCCGGCCCGTTCCTGGGCGCCGCGATCCTCGACGCCATTCATCCCGAGGAGGCGCTCCTCGGCGCTGGACTGACCGCCGGCCCGTGGCCCGACCTGCTGGTCCCGGCGTGGCGCTGGATCTTCTACGTGAACGTCCCGATCGCGATCGTCGCGATGGCCCTGGCCTTCGCCGCGTCCGCGGGCTGGGAGTCGCCGCGCCGCGCGGGTCGTGTCGATGTCGGCGGGGCGGCCCTCTTCGGCCTCGCGCTCGCCGCCGGCCTGATCGGCCTGACCCTGCTGGGTACGGACGAGGTCGCCGGAACGGGGCTCGATCCGCTGGCTGTCTCGGCCGCGCTGGGCGTCATCGCCGTGCTCGCGACCGGCCTCGCGATCGTCCGGGCGCTGCGTGCCCCCGACCCGTTCCTGGACGTCCGCCTCTTTCGCAGCCGATCGTTCAGTGCCGCGAGTGTCGTCTCCCTGCTCACCGGCTATGCCTTCGCCACGGCGATCATCGGGGGCGCGGTGTTCGTGGACCGGGTCCTGTACGGCGGCCCCGACGAGCAGCGCCTGGCCCTCGGCGCCCTGGCCGCGGCCACGGCCGTCGGCGCCCTGGCCGCGGGCCTTGTCGTGCGCGTCGCCGGCTACCGGCTGGTGACGCTCGTGGGCCTCGTCCTGGCCATCGGCGGCCTCATCGCGATGGCCTCGTGGACCGCCGACACGCCCATCGGGACGGCCGCCGCGAACCTCGCCGTGTTCGGCCTCGGCTTCGGGCTGTCGGTCACGCCCCGCTCCGCGGCGGCCGTGGAGGCTGCCGGCCGGGCGGCGTTCGGCGTCGCAAGCTCGGTCGTCACGGTGGCCCGGATGATCGGCATGGCCATCGGCCTGGCCGTCCTCACGGCCTACGGCTCGACCACGATCGACGACCTCTCGGCGCGGATCGACCCGAACACGGACTCCTACCTGGAGCTGATCCCGGAGACCCTGCGCGACCGCCCGTTCCGCGATCCGCTGGTCGTGGAAGCCCTCGAGCGGTGGGCGTCGCGCGAGGCGGCCGAGATCATGGTCGGCCTGTTCGTCGCCGCCGCCGTGGTCACGCTGATCGCCATCCCCGCGGCTCTGGCCCTCGGTGGGGGCGGACGAAGGGAGGAGCCTGGCGCGTATCCTCAGCGCGATGACCGCCCCGACCCCGGCCTCGCGCTCTGACCCGACCCGCGCCAGCGGTCGGGCCGGTGAGCCGATGACCCTTCGCCATGCGCCGACCACGACTGGCGCCACCGGGCGGATGCGGGTCAGCGCCGTCGCCGGCGGCAAGGTCACGGAACTCGACGGCGAAGCGGCCATGACGCGTCTGCCCGCGCTCCTTGCCGAGCCGGACACAGCCGTCTGGGTGGACCTCAGTGCGCCGTCAGCCGCCCAGGTGGAGGCCGTCGGCGCCGCGCTGCGGCTCCATCCGCTCATCGTCGAGGACGTCCTGGAGGGCAACCAGCGGGCCAAGATCGAGACGACCGATGGCGTCGTCCATATCGTCCTCTTCGCGCTGGAGCGCGACACGCGCTTCATCCCCGCCGAGATCGACATCGTCCTTGGCCTCGGGTTCCTGCTGACCGTTCACGATGCGGCCTGGGATCCGCGCGTCTCCCACCATCTCCGAGGCGGCGTCCTGCCCATCCTGGAGCGCGGTCCGGACCACCTGCTGTGGGCCATCAGCGACGACATCGTGGACGGCTACTTCCCGTTCCTCGACGAGCTCGGCGATGCCATCGACGAGGTCCAGGACGCGGTCCTCCTGAAGGCGACCCCGGCGTCCCTGGAACAGCTCTTCCACCTGAAGCGCCAGCTCATCGCCATCCGCCGCGCAGCGAGTCCGACGCGCGAGGTGTTCAATCAGCTGACCAACCGCGACATGACCCTCATCGATGCCGACGAGGTGCTCTACCTGCGTGACGTCTACGACCATGTGATCCGCCTGACCGATGAGCTCGACAACTACCGGGAGCTCGCCGCGGCGACGCTCGACGTGTACCTGACCCAGGTCAACAACGAACTGTCCCGAATCATGAAGCGCCTCACCGGGGTCACCGTCCTGGTCGCCGGGGTGGGCGCGATCGCGGGCATCTTCGGGATGAGCGAGGCGGCCGTCGAGACCGGCAGCTTCTGGGTCGTGACCGGGGTCATCACGACCGGCGCCGCCATCGGAGCGGTCGCCCTCCGGCGGATCGACTGGATCTGAGCTCCGCGCGCGCCGCAGCCCGGGTGCGCATCAGCCGGATGGGCGTTGGTCAGCCGGATGGGCGTTGGTCAGCCGGATGGGCGTTGGTCAGCCGGGTGCGCGTCAGCCGCAGGTGACGGGTTTCGCCTCGGGCGAGGATTCCTCGGGCGTCGAGCGGTCCACCGAGAGCGGAAGCGCGATGACCTGGGTCTTGCCCGGCGTCCCCTTCGGCCCCTCGGAGGTCTGGAGCCAGAGCTCCTCGGAGTCGGCAGCGACCGCGTCATCGAGGGTCAGCTGGTTGCGACGGACCTCGACGATCTCGTACAGGTAGCGCAGGTCGTCGCTGGTCCAGACCTCGACGACCATGCCCCGCTGCTTCGTGCCCTTGGTCTCCAGCAGGGGCAGGAACATGCCGGTCCGGGCGTGCGCGTAGAGGTAGGTCGCCTTGCCCTGTCCCGGCTGGTGCAGGTCCGGGAAGTACATGGCGACGTTGCACGGCGGATACGTCTTGGACCCGGCGATGACCGCCATGTCGATGTCCAGCGCGGCGATGCGCACACGAGTGGCCACGCCCTCGGGCAGGGCGATCGCGCTCGGACTAGCGCTCGGACTTGCGCTCTGGGTCGGCGAGGACGGCGCCACGGTGCCGAGGGGCGGCAGGGTGATGAGCGGCGAGGGCGTGGCGCCACCGGCGATGCCCGAAGGGGTCGGAATGCGGGTCGCCCCGGGACCCGCCGTGACCGGGGCCGTGTAGGTCAGCAGGCCGGCCGCAAGCAGGGTGACCCCGATCGCGGTCAGCAGCGCGGGCAGGATGCGAGTGCGGAGCGTCTCGAAGAGGCCGGCCATGGGAACGGAATCCTAGCGCGCCACCCGCAGGCACGCTCTCGCCCGTCCGTACTGGTACCCTCTCGCCCGATATGTCGCCGCGCATCTCCATCCTGACCGGCCTCGTGACCGGCGTCGTGGCCGCAGCGCTGGTGCTCGGGGGGATCTTCGCCTTCGCCCCCGAGTCTGTGCCGTCGCTGACGCCCGTGCCTGTGCCGTCGATCGCCATCGCCACCGCCAGCGCAACGCCGCTGGAGACGCCGACCGGTGCGCCCGCGAGCGGGTTCGCCTCGCCGTCGGTCGAACCGTCGGGCTCCGCGACGGGCGGGCTGTTCGGGGTCGGCCTTCCGGCACCCGCCCTGGTCGTGCCCCAGGTCGGCGGGGGCGTCATCGATCTCGCAAGCCTTCGGGGCAAGCCCGTGTGGGTCAACTTCATGGCCACCTGGTGCCCGGCATGCGTGGACGAGTTCCCGCTCATGAACGGGTTCGCTGCCCGGTACGCCGACGCCGGTCTCGTCGTGCTGGCCATCGACGTCCGGGAGGAGGAGGGGCTCGTCGCGGCCTTCGCCGAGCGCCTCGGCGCCACCTTCCCGCTCGGCCTCGACCTCGACGGTTCGGCGGCCGATCGCTGGAAGGCGGCCGCCGCCTTGCCGGTGCACTTCTGGATCGACGCCGAGGGGATCGTCCGCGACGGAGCCCTGGGCGGCATCGGCCCCGACATCATGGCCCGTGGCCTGCAGTCCATCCTGCCTGGCGTCGACGTCACCGTCGAACCGTGACCCCGGAGGTCGCGCGCGCCATCGCGGCGCTCGTCGCGGCCCGGGCTCCGCTCCTCGTCGTCGCGGACTTCGATGGCACGCTCAGTCCGGGGTCGCGCGATCCGGCCGTGGCCGAGATCGATCCTGTGGCCAAGCGAGGCCTGCGCCGGCTGGCCGCCATCGCGGCCGCGCATCCCGAACGCGTCGTGCCGGTCGTGCTGACCGGACGGACCGTCGCCGACGTGGCGGCCCGGGTGCGGGTCGGCGGGATCGCGTACCTCGGCGATCACGGGCTCCAGGCGGGGTGGCTGCCCCGCGGCGGGCGGAAGTCCGCCCTGCGAGTCACCGTGGACCCGGCCTTCGATGGCCATCGCGACCCGGCCGAGGTGCTCGCGGTCGGTGTGGCGGACGAGCTCGGGTCGCCGTCCTGGCTGTTCGTGGAGCGCAAGGGCCCATCGGTGGCCTTCCACGTCCGCCTCGCCGACGACGTGCCGGCAGCCCGGACCGCGGTGCTCGAGGCCATCGCCGACGTCGAGGCCCGCGAAGGGCTGCTGGACCATGGGCTTGCCCACTACCGCGGTCGATCGGTCGTGGACCTGCGCCCGGTCGCCGCCGGCGGCAAGCGCGAGGCCGTGGAGCGCCTCCTCGCACAGCATCGGCCGGGCGCGGTCGTGGTCCTTGGCGACGAGCTCAGCGACGTGGACGCCTTCGATGCGGTGGTGGCCGCGCGGTCGACCGGGGGGCTGCTGGGCGTGACGATCGCCGTCCACGGAACCGCGGGTCCGGCGCCGGCGGAGCTGCTGGCCAGGGCGGATGTGACGCTGGCGTCGGCCCGCGACGTTGGGCGGTTCCTGATCGGCCTGGCGCTATCGCTTGTCGGTGACGCAGCGGCTCATTCGCCGTCCGACGAGCACGGCGCGACACGAGCCGACCCGCTCTCACGCCAGACCAGCGTTCCATCCGCCAACTGACTTGCGCTGAAGCGCAGTTGGGTCACGACGCCGTCGATCGTGGTCTCTGTTGGCGGCATCCCTGTATGGGCATGAACC
>JANOTJ010000185.1:0-13350 GCA_031416295.1 Chloroflexota bacterium | reverse complement strand
CCTCGGTCAGACCGCCGAGGCCTTCGTCGACCCGGGTCCGATCATCGATGATGACGAGGTCGGGGCGCCGACCCTCGACGCGCTGTGCATACCATAGCGGTGTCGAGTAGCTCCACCAGCTGACGACCGCGGCGCCGGGCTCCATGGTCCCGAGGGCACGCTCCAGCCAGCGCTCGGCGTCGCGGTCGAAGCTTCGATCGACGGCGCGGAAGCGATCCGGGATGGCGACTGCGGTCGGCGTCAGCAAGGCCATCGCGATGACGACGGCGAGGACCGTTGCAGCGCCCCGGCGTCCGGGCAGGGACCCGTCGGCACCGTCAGAAGCGGCCGAGGCCGGGCTGCCGATCGCCTCCAGGATCATGGCGCCCATGATGGCCAGCCAGGTCCAGGCGAACAGCGTCGGTCCAAGGTAATAGCGGCCGATGTCGGCGTTGGCATACGAGGCGGCGAAGAAACAGGTGATGACGACACTGACCCCGCTCAACAGGGCGTAGCGTGGGTGCCGTGCGGCGGTGGCCAGGAACCCGACCGGGACGAGCGCCGCAAGCGGACCGAACCACCCGGCGGCGAGGGCCACCAGCGCGCTGAGCTTGCCGCCGAGATCGCTGAAGGGGGCCACGACGCTGCCCCGGAACTGTTCGGCGAGGACCGTCGCCCAGAATCCGTCCCAGGTGTCCGGGTGCCCGTACACGAGCGGCGCCCGGAACGGACCGGCACGCAGCGGGAGTTGGGCGTAGACGACGACGAGGGTCAGCGCGAGTGCGGCCGCCGGGATCAGGAAGCGCCGCGGTCGGCGCAGGATGCCGGGGTCCACCGCGAGCACGAAGAGCCCGACCCCCGGTGCCAGGAGCAAGGTCAGCGAGTGATTGCCGACGGCCAGTGCGAAGACCACGGCGGCCGCGATGAGCGCCCGGTCGTCATCGCGCTCCGTCCGCTGTTCCCAGGCCACGAGGAGCCGGACGAGGATGGCCACGAGGGCCAGGTGCAGGGCGTGGGCCTCGGCGTGCGTGCCGATCTTCCAGGTGATCTCGGTGAACGCAAGGCCGAGCCCGGCCGCGACCCCCAGGGGCACGGACCGGGTGAGCGCCCGGGCCAGGTCCACGGTCACCGCCGCGGCCACGGCCACGGACGCCGCCGCGAAGAGGTTCATCAGGAAGGCCGGCTCGCCGAGCGGCTGGAACACGACCGAGATGAGCCAGCCCAGCAGGACGTATGTCGGGAACCCAGTCGGATGGGCCGTGCCCAGCAGCGGCGCGACCGCCTGCAGCTCCGCCGTGTCCCAGTAGCCGACCCCGGGCAGCAGTGCGAGTCGCCCCGCGACCAGCGCCACGACACCGACCAGTACAGCCGGCAACCAGCGTCCCAGCTGGCTCACCATCCGAGCAGGTTCCCCCAGGCGACGCCCCAGGCGTTGATCGCGATGGACAGGACGACGAGACCGACACCCAGGGGCATGGCCCAGCGGTATCTCGTGAGGCGCTCGAAGCCGAGGGCCACGAGGAGCACCACGAAGGGCGCCACGTCGTTGCTGAAGCGATAGCCGAACTGGACCCAGCCCTGGCTGAAGTGCATCAGGTTCACGACCGAGATGACGACCGTGGCCAGCAGCGCGCCGGTTACCAGACGGCTGCGCCCGTAGCGCCGCAGGGTCGGCACCAGGAGCACGAACGCCGGACTTGTCACGAGCACGCTCATGCCGATATCGCGCGGAACCGCGAGCGGACAGGCGACATCGAACAGTCCACGCACGGCGCCGGGTTCGGCGCACACGGGCGCGGCGTTGTAGCCGAGCGAGTCGGGCAGGGTGGCCGGGAACAGATCGGGCAGGGCGCCGAACATGATGCCCAGATTCTGGGGGATGTAGCGCGGATCCTCCACTGACCACTCGGGCCGATAGCCGAGCGCCGGATAGCCGGCTGCCTCGAGCTGGTACAGGTACTCGTAGGCGGGATGGATGAGGGACCCGGTCGAGATCAGGTTGTACAGGACGAGGGCGCCGACCGGGATGATCGCCCCGAGTCCGGCCGACCACGACCGCCGCCACCACGATCCGCCCGAGCCGACGAGCATGAAGAACGGTGCGCCGAACACGACCGTCAGTCGGGCCGTACAGGCCAGACCGAACAGCAGCCCGGCCATGAACTGGCGAGGATCGACGGCGAGGAGGGCGCGCACGCCGATGTCTGGCCTCGACGGCCAGGGACTCACGGCCGCATCCGGGTCGTCGAAGCCCGGCTCATCGTCGGCGGAGTCCGGGTCCGCGCCGACCGCCAGACCGATCGCCAGCAGGAGCAACCCGACCGCGACGATGTGCGCCTGGTACCAGGTCGTGGCGAGCTGGGCCGAATACCAGAAGACCGTACCGAAGGCGAAGAAGACCGTCGTCGCGAGGCGGATCGATGGCCGGACGCGGAGCTGCCCGAGCGTCCACCAGCAGATCGCCACATCGATCGCGGCGAGGGCCGTGAAGATCGTCTGGTCGTCTGTCAGCAGGCCGAAGATCGCGACGAATGGGACGAGGATGAGTGCGGGCAGGGGCGGAAACGGCAGCAGGCCGCGCTCCACGCCATCGATGGGCGCGACCGGCAGCACGTCCTGGAAGAACCAGTTGCCGGTCACGCCGCCGGTGCCGATGACCGGGTAGCGGATCTCGGCCAGACCATCGCGGAACGCCTCGGCCTGCCACACGAAGTGGTCGTAGTAGCGGTCCGTCTGGGTCGCGATATAGACGAGGAAGGCGGCCACGGCGAGCAGGATGCCGACGCCGACGACGATCGCTCTGGGCAGGCGCGCCTCGACCATCGTGGCCGACACGTCCATCGCGCCGTCCGCCGTGGGGTCCGTGAGGCGACCCTGTGCTACGCTCAGATGCACCCTTCCACGCTCATGCAGGAGCCGATCTTCCCGGTGACAGGCGCCGCATCCGGTGGGTCCGAGCGAGGCACGGGAGCGCCGACCCCATCGACCGGGACGCAGGGGGCCGTCGGCGCGATCCTGATCGTCCTCGCGCTCGGACTCACCCTCCGACTCATCATCGCATACCTGCTCCCAGGCTCCGGCTTCGACGCGGACCTCACGTCCTTCCGGTACTGGGCCTCCGACCTCGCCCTCAACGGCCCGTACGGCTTCTACGAGCGCGACTTCTTCCACGACTACACGCCGGGTTACCTGTACGTGCTGTGGCTGGTCGGTCTCGTCGGGAGTTCGGTCGGCGGCGTGGGCGACCTGATCAAGGTCCCGCCGATCCTGGCCGACCTGGCCATCGGCTACCTCGTCTGGTCGATGGTCCGGGAGCTCGGTGGGCGCGAGCGGTCGGCGCTCGTCGCCGCACTGGTGGCCGTCCTCAATCCACTCAGCTGGTTCGACAGCGTCGTGTGGGGCCAGGTGGATTCGTTCGGGGTCGTCTTCCTCCTGCTTGGACTTCGCGCGCTGTGGCGCGACCAGCCTGAACGCGCGGCCATCTACACGGTCGTCGCGGCGATCATCAAGCCCCAGCTCGGGATCCTGATCCCGCTGCTCGCCGTGATCACCATCCGGCGTGCCCTGTGGCCAACGACCCGTGCCGCCGCCGACGATCCGTGGGAGCGCCGGACCGGGCGGCCGCTGCGCATCCTGACCACGGCCGCCGCGGGCTATCTGACGGCGCTCGTCCTGTGCCTGCCCTTCGGGCTGTCCGTCCTGGAGCCCTCCGCGACCGCGCCGTTCATCCGGTCCGGGCTGATCGATCAGGTCGTGCTTGCCGGCGGCGGCTATCCGTACCTGACCGTCAATGCGTACAACATCTGGGCGCTGGTGCCGGGTGACCTTGGGCACAGCCTCGCCAACGCCGGCCTGTGGGTGTGCGATGCGGTCATCGCCGACCTGGAACGCTGCGGCTCGGGGACTGCCGTGTTCGGCGTGGTCCCGGCCGTGATCGTGGGGGCGGCCGCGCTCGTCGGCTCCATCCTGGCGGTGCTGTGGGTGGCCGTGCGCCGCCCGGACCGGCTGACCCTGCTGGTCGCCCTGGCCGTGCTGGCCCTCGCCTTCTTCGCTGCGCCGACGCGCGTCCACGAGCGCTACGGCTATCCGTTCTTCGCCCTGGGCGCGATCCTCATCGCCGTCTCGCCGCGCTGGCGGATCTCCTACACGGTCCTGTCCATCGCCACGTTCGCGAACATGTACGTGGTCCTCACCACGCTCTACCCGCCGCTCCGGCCGGAGCTGAATCCGGTCCGGGACTGGCTCGGCATCGGCGAGCTGATTCGCTCGCCGCTGGGTGTCACCACGATCGCCATCCTGCACACGGCGGCGTTCGTCTGGGTGCTCATGCAGCTGCGCTCGGGCGCCCACGAGCGCCTGGAGGACGAGGTCGCCGCAGCCGCACTCGAGCCGCCGGCGCAGGGCTCGGGACGGCCGGAGGTGCCCGCGCCGGTCCGATCCGGCGTCACGCTTGCCCCCGCCGCGCCCGTGGGCCTGGCCGCGCCCGTGGGCCTGGCCGCCCGGGACGACGCTGGGCCCGTTCCGGACGCGGGCGACGCCACGCCCGTCGATGGCGCCCCACTCGAGTGGCCGGAGCGGGGCTCACTCGGTGAAGTCGGTGTGGTGGCCTGGCTGCGCGCCCGGGTCTCGCCCGTGCCGATCCGCCCGGACCGGAGTCGCGCGCTCGCGGCCGAGTCCGGTGGCCGCTTCGACCGGCTCGATGTGTGGATCCTCATCGTCCTGTTCGCGGCGACCCTGGGCATGCGCACCTTCCGGCTCGCCGAGCCCTATCAGATGCATTTCGACGAGGTCTACCACGCCCGGACCGCGACCGAGTTCCTGCAGTCGTGGCGCTACGGCCTGTCCCACGACATCTACGAATGGACCCATCCGCACCTCGCCAAGTACGCCATGGCCGGTGGCCTGGTGCTCTTCGGGGAGGACGAGGTCCAGGCCACGGCTGACCTTGGGTCGCCGGTCCGGGCCGCGGCGCTCGAGCCCCGCCGCGAAGACGTCCTGAGCGGTGGCCTCGCGGGGGAGCGGGTCCACGTGGCGACCGGACAGGTGATCCGGACCGATGATCTGCGAACGCGCCTGACGGTCAGCCTGATGCCGGCCGCCGGTGCTGCCGCCCTGGCCATCGACGCCACCAACGACCGCCTGGTCGTGGGCTACGACGACGGGTCGATCCGGGTGATGGACCTCTCGATCATCGGCCTCGGGGGCGTCGATGTCGGGCTCGAGCCCGCCGCTCTCGGCTCGGTCGGCCATCCCGTCGAGCGGCTCCTGGTCAGCGACGACGGGGCCACGATCGTCGCCGCGTCCGGGGACCGGGTCACGACCATCGACGCGACGACCGGCCTCGTCCGGGGCTCCCTCGACCTGCCGGGGGTGGTCGATCTGGCCCCTGCCGGCACGGGTTCCGCGCTGAGCGTGGTGCCCGCCGATGTGACCGGGTCCGAGGCGTTCGCCCAGGCCCTGGCCGCGATCACCGGCGGCGACGCCCTCGACTATGCAGCGCGCATGGCCAGCGCCGCCGACCCTTCGGTCCCGGTCATCCTCGGTGACCCTGGCGGCAAGGAGACGCGGACCGCCATCGAGGCAGCCATCGTGGATGGCTCCCTTGCCGGCCTCGAGATCGTCGAGCTGCCGCGCATCGCCGTCGCGACCGCGAACGGCCTGACCTTCTTCGATCCGGCCACGGCCGCAGTCTCTGGCGCGCTCGAGTTCGAAGGCGGGGCACACGGCATGGCCCGGGTCATCGGCATCGAGGACCCCAGGCTGTACGTGACCACGGGCCCGCCCGGGGATCCGGGCTACGAGGTCGTGACCATCGGCGGCGACAGCGCCGAGGACGGGCCCCGAAGTCTCGGCCGCCATCCCCTGCCCGGTCCGGGCACGCGGGTCGCGTACGACGATGCGACCCAGATGGTCCATGTCCTGGGCAGGACGCCAACGGCCCGTGACGACGGTGCCGGCTGGACCGTGTACGTCATCGAGCCGCACGCCAACGCGGTGTTCGCCGACGCCGTCCTGCCCGCCGCCATGACGCCGGCGGCGTGGGCGATGGACGTGGACGATCAGTACCCGAGCGAGGACCGGCAGCAGCTCCTGGTCTTTGGCGCGGACGGTATCAGCGCGTCGATCGACGTCGGCTCGCACGCCTTCGCCTGGCGCCTGCCGGGAGTCCTCGCCGGGGCCCTGATGGCGATGTGCCTGTACGTCCTGACCCGGATCCTGTTCCGGCGCCGGCTCGTGGCCGGACTCGTGGCCGTCATGGTCGTGCTCGACGGGATGCTCTTCGTCCAGTCGCGGATCGGCATGAACGACGTCTACGTGGGGCTGTTCATCGTGGCCGCCTACACGCTCTTCGCAGCGATCTGGACGGGGTGGTGGCGCGGCCGCGGGTCGTTCCTGGTCGGGATGCCGGTCATCGGCCTGCTGCTGGGCCTCGCCCTCGCCTCGAAGTGGGTGGCCGCCTACGCGATCGGCGCCCTGGCCCTGCTGATCCTGGTGCGCAGCGCGCTCGGACGGGTGCTGGCGATCGTCGGGCTCATCTCGATCACGAGCGTCCTTGGCTACATGGCCATCGCCGTGCCCGGTGCAGCCTCGGCCGAAGGCGGCGCGGGGACCGAAGGCGGCATCGGCAGCCTGCTTCCGGCGCTGTTCAGCGGGCAGGCGCTGGGCAACTTCACGTTCCTCCTGATCATGATCGGCCTGACCCTGATCGCGGTGGTGGTCGCGGTCGCCCATCCCATCGCCTGGACCGACGAGGAGCAGTGGGTCGCCGTCGCTGCGCCGGCGGCGGCGGGCGCCCTCGTCTTCCTCGGCGCGCTGGCCCTCGGCCGGGCAAGCACGGAACTGACCATCGGACCGCTCCTCGTCACGCCCGTGCACCTTGCCTTCGCCCTCGTCGCGGGTTCGGGTCTCGTGTACCTCGCGTTCCTGGCCGGCGGGCGCCTCGGCTTCGGCCCGATGGCCGCGCCGCCACGGATCGGCGACCCGGCCCGGCTCCTGGAGCCCCCGGCGCCATCGCCCGAAGGCTGGCTGCGCCCTGGCTGGGCGCTGGGCCTGCCCATCGTGTGGGCCGCCGTGTGCCTGGTGGCCATCCCCGCGGCGGTCTACGTCGTCTCGTACATCCCGTGGGCGCTCATCGAGAACCACCGGCTCTGGGAGGGATTCCCGGCCGGCAACAGCGGCCAGACCCTGCTCGAGCTGACCGGCCAGATGTACGGCTATCACAACGGCCTGACGGCGCCCCACGCCGCCTCGTCGCCGTGGTGGGCGTGGCCCTTCGACCTCAAGCCCGTGTGGTTCTACCAGGACAGCTTCGGCGCGGGCACGACCGCGGCCCTCTATGACGCGGGCAACCTCGTGATCTGGTGGCTGGGCATCCCGGCCATGGCGTTCACGGCGATCATGGCCCACCGTCGGCGCTCGCCGGCCCTGGCCCTCATCGCCATCGGGTTCGCGGCGCAATGGGTGCCCTGGGCGCGCATCGACCGCGCGGCGTTCCAGTACCACTACTACACGGCCCTGCCCTTCGTGATCCTTGGGCTCGCGTACTTCCTGGCCGAGCTATGGCACGGCGCCTCGCGTCGGACGTGGCTGCTGGCGAGAGTCGCTGCGGCCGTCGCCATCGTCGCGCCGGCGCTCCTCTGGATCGGCTCGCGGCCGTTGTGCTGGTACGTGAACGTGGTGTCGGTCAACCCGGGCTCGCAGGCCTGCCCGGCCGTCATCCCCGATGCCGTCCTGAGCGTCCGCGTGCTGGGCCTGCTGGCCGTCGTCGGCGTGGGCGCGTACGTGCTCGGGCGAGGCGTGCTGGCGCTCACCCGCGACGATGGACGGGGAGCATCGGCCGGTTCGCTGCGCTTCGTGCTCATCGGGAGCGCGGGCGTGGCCCTCGGGTTCGCCGGGGCGGCCCTCGGGTTCGCCGGGGCGGCGCTCCTGCCCGACACGCCGTTGCTGTCCCTGTCCAGCCTGCCCGTCGAGCCGATCGCGATCCTGGTCGGTGTGCCCCTGGTGTACGTCGCAGCCCAGATCCTGGCCGCGACGGACGCCCGGCGGTTCGTGGTCGGGGCGGTGGTCGCGATGGTCGCCTGGTTCGCCGTGGTCTATCCGAACATCTCCGCCCTGCCCCTGCCCAACGCGGTGGTCAATGCCTACCAGGGCATCCTGCCGACCTACCTGTACGCGTTCCAGTTCCCGGTCAGCACGGCCGATCGCGGGATCCCCTCACCCTTCCTGAGTCCGACCCTGGCGATCCTGACCGTGGCCATCGCGCTGGCCTGCCTGGTGATCGCCTACTCGGCCTGGGTCTGGCGGCTGGCCATCTCGGAGTCCGCGGCCAGCGCCGCCTCGAGCGCCTCCGAAGGCGCCTCCGACGGTTCCTCGGACGGTCGCTCCGACGGTTCCTCGGACGACAGGGCCCGTACCGGTGGCGGCGGGGCCTGAGGGACCGGCGCGGCGAACCCTGACGGCAGGGAGCCCGTGGCCGCCAGGCGGCGGATCACGAAGCCGTAGTAGTCCTCGACCTTGGCCGTCACCCGGGGCCAGCTGAACGACTCGGCGCGGACCCGGCCCGCCGCGCCCATCTCCTCGCGCAGGCTCGTGTCGCGCAGCAGGCGCTCGATGGCCACGGCGAGCTCGCGCGGCTGGCGGGGCGGGACGAGCAGCCCTTCCCGTCCGCGCCGGACGACGCCCTTGTAGCCGTGGATGTCCGAGCACACGATGGGCGCTCCGGCGGCCATCGCCTCCAGGAGCACGATGCCGAATGATTCACCGCCGGTCGCGGGCGAGGCGTAGACGTCGGCCGTGCGGAACAGCTGGGCCTTCTCGGCGTCGGACACGCGGCCCAGGAACTCCACGCCCTGGAGTCCGCGGGTGGCCACATAGCGACGTGCCTCGCGTTCCTGCGGGCCGCCGCCGACGACGAGCAAGCGCGACTCGGTCCCGGTCTTGCGCAGGATCCGGTGCGCCTTGAGCAGGTCCAACAGGCCTTTGCGCGGCTCGTGGCGCCCGACGAACAGGACATTGGGCGTGCCGTCCTGCCATCGACTGATGGGCACCGCGTTCGCGAATCGGGCGATGTCCACGCCGTTGGGGATGACCTTGTAGTCGCCCGGGAAGAAGCGATCGATGAAATGACGGGCGGCGGCGCTCACGGCGATCCGGCCGTGCAGCCGCCGGGCATGGCGCTGGAGCGCGCGACCGCCGAACTCGTACGACGGCGAGAACCCGGCGTAGGCGTGGAACGTGGCGATGTTCACGCTGTCCGACTCGCGCAACAGGAAGAGCGACAGAAAGGGCACGAAAGGCTCGTGGAAATGGAGGATATCGAAGCGCTCGCGATCGAGCATCCGGCCGATCTGGGACAGGTAGCGCGGCGAGAAGGTGAGCGTGCCGACGGACGCGTTGATGGGCACGGACAGCCCGACACCGAGGCGGATGATGTCGCCCTCCGAGGCTCGCTGCGGGCCGTGGCTCGCGGTCAGGACCCGGACGTCGTGGCCGCGCAGGCGCAGGTTCTCGTACAGGAACCGGACGTGCTGGGCGACGCCGCCGGCCTCCGGATAGATGTACGGGCAGACGAGGCCGATCTTCATCGCTCGCCCGGGTCAAAGCGGGGCGGTCGGCTGCGCCCGCCCGGATACCCGTGATCGCGACCCGTGCCGTCGCGTCGGATCCGTCCGCTGAGTTCGTCGCGTGCATCGACAGCGCGCTTGGCGATCTGGCGCCCGAACACTTCGACCTGCCCGGTCGTGCCGTGGAACGCTCCGCCATGGCGGGTCGTGCCGGCTGCGATGGCGGTCCGCAGGTCCGCGGCACTCCGGCCAGCGAACGTGGTCCAGCCACTCCCGATTGCGCCCAGGGCGTGGGCATCGCTGTTGCCCACCGGGCTCAGACCGTGCTGTACGGCAAAACGCACGACGCGACTGTGCCACGGACGACCGAGCGCCGTCGGGTTGAACGTCTCCAGTCCGTCCGGATGGACCGAGAGATCGGGGTCGTCCATCAGCCGACGGAGCATGAACCCCTGGGCGCACAGGGGGAAGGGCACGAGGGGGTGGGCCGGGATGGCGATGCCGCCCGCCTCGTGGACGTCGGCGATGGTCGTGCGCAGCGAGCGGTACGGGCGGATCGGCCGGTCGATGAACAGCGCCAGGAGGTGGCCGCCGAGGGTGGTGACCTCCTCGCCGACGACGACCTCGAAAGGCAGACCGCCGTCGACGGCCATGGCCCGCGCCGCCACGGCGGCATCGATGCGCTCATGGTCGGTGATGGCGATGACATCGAGGTCGCCCAGGGCCGTCACGTGGGCGAGGATCTGGCCGATCGTGGCTGTCCCGTCCGAGGCGACCGTATGCAGGTGCAGATCGGCCCGGCCGGGGCGCGCCTCGATCATGACCCCGGGTCCGGTGCCGCCGCAGCCGCAGCCGGCGCAGCCGCCGCAGCCTCGAGATCCGGCCAGATCGGGAAGAAGATCGACCACCACTGCTCGGGTGCGTCGGCGACGATGTCCTCGAATGCCCGGGCGAGGGCCGCGGTCAGGACGGTCACCCGCTCCCGGCGTGATCCGTCGGGCGGCGCGTCCATGGCCAGCAGCCGCGCCCGGTAGCGGCCGACGCCGGCCCGTCGCACGCCGACGACGTACACCGGGGCATCCGTCTCGACGGCGAGCATGGCCGGCCCGAGGGGCAGCCGCGTCTGTGCCCCGAAGAGCTCCGTGGGAATGCCCCCGCCGGTCAGGTCGCGGTCGCCCACGAGGCCCACGCTGGTGCCCTCCCGAAGCGCCCGAAGGAGCTCCCGTCGAGCCTCGCGCAGGCCGACGATGCGGACGCCCATCGCGCCGCGGGTGCGCACGAACCAGGCCTGGAGGTCGGGGTCGTCGATCGTCTCCATGGGGGCCACGGCGCCGCCGACCCGGCTGGCGAAATACAGCCCGGGCAGCTCCAGGGAGCCGAAGTGCAGGCCGACGAAGAGAACCCCGCGTCCCGGCTCGAAGGCGCCGGCGACGGCGTCCGGGGTCTCGATGACGATGCGACGGTCGAGATCCTCGGGTCGCATGGCCGGGGTCCGGGCCACTTCAAGGTAGTAGCGCGCGGCGTGGCGGAAGGCCCGCCGGACCAGGCGCTCGAGGGCCGCCGGGTCGGTGGCCGCGGCACGGGCCGACACAGAGCCTCGACCGTCCGCAGCCAGCGCGGTCACGACCCGCTGCAGATTGCGTCGGGCCTGCGCGGCTCGTCCCGGCGCCGCGTGGTACCACAGTTCACCGGCCGATTCGGCGAGCGCCGTGAGCGGTCGTTCGGGCAGACGGCAGGCCAGCCACGAGGCCCCGATGAGCGCCCGTCCGCGAAGCCTGCTGACGAGGCTCACGTGGTCGCGGCCTGTGGTTCGGGCTCGCGACTCGCGGCGCGCGACGGCCCGGGGTCGGGCACGCCCGCCTGCATCAGGCGGCCGCGGCGCTCGAGGTCGGCCATCTCGTCGGGGCTCGACGGCCAGATGGGCTTGAAGCTGTACCACTGCTCGGGCGCGGCGCCGATGGTCGCGGCGAGCGCGTCGGCCATCGCCTGGCTGACCCGCTGGAGCTCCGCCGGATCTGACGAGGTGATGTCGATGGGTGCCGGCCAGCTCACGGTGAATGTGCCATCGGTCTCGCGCCGGATGGTGATCGGCAGGATGCGCGACCCGGTCTTGGCGGCAAGCGTGGCCGGACCGGCCGGGAGCGCGGTCCACGCTCCGAACAGCTGGACCGGGATGCCGTCTGCGCGATACCCCCAGTCGACCAGCAGGGCGAGCATCTCGCGCCGTCGGAGGACCTTGTAGATCTCACGCAGGTTGCGCCAGGCGATGACGTTCACCCCCCACGATTCGCGTTCCTTGCGGAGCATCTCGAAGATCTCCGGGAAGGCAGAATCGTCGGCGACGACGCTGATCGGCATCTCATGGCGGGCGATCGCCGCAGCCACCGCGTCGTTGTTCCCGACGTGGGCGACGACGAAGATCAAGCCACCGCCGCCGGGCGTTTCGCGCCACAGGCGCTTGACCTCGACGGTGTCGAGGGCCGGGACCATCGCGGCCACCCTGTCCACAGGCAGTCTCGGCAGGCGCATGATCTCGACGAGATAGCGGCCGTATTCGTAGTACGCGCGGAGCGCGAGGGCGCGGACCCGAGGGTGCGCTGGCGGAAGACCCAGGACATGGCCGAAGTTGCGGTTCGACCAGCCGCGCTTGGTCGGCCAGAGCAGGTAGGACAGCTGCGATCCGCGGCCGATCAGGGCTGCCGTCGGCCCTGGCGGCAGGACGCTCATGAGCCAGGCCGTGGCCTTGTAGCCGACGAGCGTCAGCCGTTCCAGGACGCGCGAGCCAGAGGCGCCGCCGCGGCGATGCGGCGCCTCGAGCTTTCGGTCGCTGGCGGTCACGACGCCGCGGTGGCGGCGACCTTGGTCCTGGATCCGGCGAGCTTGCGCAGCTTGCGCGCGACCGGCTTCTCCGTGCCCACGAGCGTCTCGTTGTCCTCGCCGCTGATGAACGCCTCGACGCGATTGAATGCGACGTCGTCGTGGATCTGGTGCGGCGGGCTCTTCATGAAGTAGCTGCTCGGGGCGACGAGCGTGCCCTTCAGGCCGCGGTCCAGGCCAAGCTTGAGGCAGCGGATGGCGTCGGTGATGACGCCGGCGCTGTTGGGGCTGTCCCAGACCTCGAGCTTGAGCTCCGCATTGAGCGGCACGTCGCCGAAGGTCGTGCCCTCCATCCGGATGTAGCACCACTTGCGATCGAGCAGCCAGGGCACGTGGTCCGACGGGCCGACGTGGATGTCGTCCGAGTCCAGCTCGTAATCGAGCATGGACGTGACCGCGTTGGTCTTGCTGATCTTCTTGGACTCCAGGCGCTCGCGCTCGAGCATGTTCAGGAAGTCCGTGTTGCCACCGAAGTTGAGCTGGTAGGTACGGTCCAAACGGACGCCGCGATCCATGAACAGGCGGGTCAGGACGCGATGGGTGATGGTCGCGCCGACCTGGCTCTTGATGTCGTCACCGATGACCGGCAGGCCGGCGTCCGCGAAACGGCGCTGCCAGTACGGCTCGCGACCGATGAACACGGGGATGGCGTTGACGAAGGCCACGCCCGCTGCGAGCGCCTGCTCGGCGTACCACTTGGTCGCCTCCTCGCTGCCGACCGGCAGGTACGAGACCATGACGTCGACCTCGCGCTCCTTGAGGATGCCCACGATGTCGGCGGTCGGTCCGGGCGCTTTCTCGATGATCTGGCTCAGGTACTTGCCCAGGCCGTCGTGGGTCATGCCGCGCTCGACCGTGACCCCGGTCTCTTGCACCTTGTGGAAGGTGATGGTGTTGTTGGGCTTCGTGTAGATCGCGTCGGCGAGGTCCT
>JANOTJ010000184.1:0-2091 GCA_031416295.1 Chloroflexota bacterium | reverse complement strand
GATGCGGGTCGCCCGCACCCCCGTTCGGACGTCGACACCATCCCGCCGGAGGCCGGCGTCGATGGCCGCCGAGTTCCGCGGGTGATCCTTCGGATTGATGGTCGACTGTGGCGAGATCAGGACCGTCGGGACGCCATACCGGGCATAGACCTGGGCCATCTCCACGCCGGTGGGTCCGGCCCCGAGGATGACCAGGCTCGGCGGCAGCGTTCGCGTGGACGTGGCCTGGCGGTTCGTCCACGGGGTGATCGACTCCAGCCCGTCGATGGACGGGACCGTCGAGTTCGAGCCGACCGCGATGACGATGTGCCCTGCGTGAAGTGTCCGGTCAGGGTCGGAACCCTCCGTCGACACGGCGACCACGCCCGGGCTGGCGATCCGCGCGGTCCCCCGGATGACGACGGCTCCCGCCGCCTCCAGGCTGCTGACGTGGCCGGCGTCGCTCGCCGCATCGGTTCCTTCGCGATTGATCATGTAGTCGCGCCGAGCCGAGGCGGCCGGCCAGTCATAGTCGCCACCGGCAGCGTGGACGCTCGCCGCGTGCAGCAGCGTCTTGGACGGCATGCAGGCCCAGTAGGGGCATGAACCACCGAAGAGTTCCCGGTCCACGATGGCGACCGAGGCGCCACGCGCCCGGGCCAGGTGGGCCGCAGCCTCTCCGGCACCGCCGGCGCCGATGATCACGAAATCGAAAGACTCTGCATTCATGAGGTTGGATCTCCAGGGGGGTAGACGATGGCCGCCACCGTAGTGCGTCCGGGTCCCCGGTGACTGTGTCGCGGATCACGGGTCCCGGCGATCCCGTCGGCTCAGGCAGCGAGGATCCCGGCTGCCGCGGCCAACTCCCGCTCGGAAGGCTCGATGAGGGGCGGACCCAGGCCGAGGACCAGGACCGATGCACCCACCCCGGAAGACACGACTACGGGAATTGCCACGCAGGAGGCGATCGCGACCAGCGGGACAACGAGCGTGGCGATCGAGCCCCGGGTCATCCCGGCTCGACCGGTGCCGGCCGGTTGGCCTCGGTGCCGAGCACGAGGCAGGAGGTCAATCGATCCTCGTTGTCGCGGACGATGGACTCCGCAGCCACGAGGATCTCGCGGACTCGCGGGTCCACCAGCTGATACCGATTGAAACGGCCATCGACGGTCCCGACGACGTACCCGCACCAGCGCAGACAGGCGAGATGACTCGATACCCGACCCTGGGCAAGGCCCAGGTCCGCCTGCAGCTCGCTCACCGTGCGTGGACGCTCCGCCAGCAGCTCCAGGATCCGGACACGAGTCGGATCGGCGAGGCCCTGGAAGAAGGTTGCCAGGACCTCGGACCGAGATAGCTCCGTGGCTCGGGTTGCCGCGATCGGCAGGTTGCTGGTCATCTGTTCACCTCGAACGTAAGGAAGGCCACTGGACTTGGTAAAGCATACGGCGTATCGTATACACAAGCAACAACGCGTCTTTAGATACCGCTTGAGGAGTCAACATCATGGACCAGTCGATCGTCTACATCGATCTCGGCGTCGGAGGGATGACCTGCGACGACTGTGTCGTCCACGTCACCGAGGCGCTCGAGGCAGTCCCCGGCGTCGAGGACGCGACCGTCGACCTCGCGTCGCGCCGTGCCGTGGTCAGGGCGAGTGCCGATGTCGCGACAGAGGCCCTGGCCGCGGCCGTTCGCGCGACCGGCCAGTACAACGCCTTCGAGCGCGGACGCCGGCCCGCATCCGATGTCTGACTCGTACGACCTGCTGATCCTCGGATCCGGCTCGACCGCCTTCGCCGCCGCCATCGGCGCGAGCGAACTCGGCGCTCGGGTCGCCATGGTCGAGCGCCGCACCCTGGGTGGGACGTGCGTCAATCGCGGCTGTCTGCCGTCCAAGAACCTGATCGAGGCCGCCCGGCTCGTCTGGGACGCCGCGCATCCGCGTTATGACGGCCTGGCACCGGTCCGGATGGCCGTCGACTTCCCGACACTCATCGGCCAGAAGGACCAGGTCGTCCGCGACTACCGGGTGAAGAAGTACAACGCCGTCGCGGACGGGATGATGGATCTCGAGATCCTCGACGGCAGCGCGGCGTTCGCGAGTTCGAC
>JANOTJ010000183.1:0-1818 GCA_031416295.1 Chloroflexota bacterium | reverse complement strand
CCGGCGACGCCGCCACCGGCCGGCATCACGATGCGCACGACGTCGGCGGCCACAGCCTCGACCTCGATCGGGCCCGACACACCGGGCGCCAGACGCACCCCGGCGTCCTCGATCGACCGGACGTGCTCCAGCTGCTGGAGCGTCGAGGATGTCGGCGCCCACATCCCGAAGCCTCCTGCCGCCATCGCATCGAGCGCGCCGCGCGGGGTGTGCCAGCCATGCTCGGCCACCTCGTCCCCGAGCAGCGTGGCGACCACCCCGTCCGGTGCCGCCGCGATGAAGAAGCGTGCATCGAATCGACGCGGCAGGACCGGCGGCGTCACCCACCGCGACAGCGCCATGAGCCGGTCCGTCCGGAGGCGCAGGTCCAGCCGCTCGACGACGTCGAGGAAGGTCACCGTCCCATCGAGCATGGCCGCCCGGGCCGTCGCCAGGGCAGTTACGTCCGGCGGCCCGCCCCCGGCGACGCGTTCTGCGAGCAGCACGCCGACCTCCTCGAAGGCCTCGCGGATCGCCGCGATGTGGGTGGCGATCGCGGCCACGGCCGGGATGTCGGCACCCATCGCCGACGCGGCCGCGTCCGCCGACGTCGTGCAGCGCGCCACGAGCCGTGGATGCGCATCGCCCGGGTCCACGCGACCGCCGGGAAAGACGTGCATGTCCGGGGCGAAGGCCATCGATGCGGGACGCCGAGTCAGCAGCACCTCCAGGCCCACGCCGCCGGGTGCCGGCCGGGTCAGCACGACCGTTGCTGCCGGGATCGGCGAGATGACCGGCGCGACCGGCGTGACCGGCGTGGCCGGCGCGACCGAGATGACCGGCGCGCCCGGCGCGACCGGCACGACCGGCCGGCCCGCGCGAGCCTCGTTCATCGGGTGATGGGCTCCAGCCGCTCATGCAACGCCTCGGCCGACGTGACCGGCAGGTCGCACACGAAGCCGCGGCAGACGTACGCTGTCGGTCGACCCTCGATCGCCACCCGGTCGGCGAGCAGCGGAACCGAAGAGGCCGCCGCGGCGAGGTCGGTCGGGGCCAGCGCCACCACGAGACCCGGCCGCCACGCCCCGCGAACCACGGCCAGCAGGGCCGCCGTCGCGGGATCGCGAGGGTCGCCGACGATCGCCACCTCGAGCACGTCCGTCGTCGCGAACGACGCGGCCACGAGCCACTGCGCGAAACCCGTCGGGTAGCGTTCGAGATACGGCCCGACCGTGCCGAGCGCCCGTTCCGCGGCGTCGCGGTACCGACCTTCCCCGGTGAGCGCCGCCAGGCGCAGCAGGACCGTGGCTGCCATGGCTCCACCCGACGGGACGGCGTTGTCCTGCACGTCCTTTGGTCGCGTGATCAGCTGTTCGTGGTCGTCGGCCGTGTCGAAGAAGCCCCCGGCAGGATCCGCAAAGTGCGCTAGGACCCGATCCATCAGACCCTGGGCAATCACGAACCAGCGTTCGTCGAATGTCGACTCGTACAGCGCGAGCAACCCCTCGGCGAGGTGGGCATAGTCCTCCAGCACTCCCCCGCCGACGGCACGCCCGTCCTTCCACGACCGACGCAACGACCCGTCATTGGTCAACAGCCCGCCCACGATGGCCTCCGCGGCGGCGGCGGCGGCGTCCGTGTACCGAGGTTCGTCAAGCAGGCGGCCGGCCTCGGCGAACGCCGAGATGGCGAGGCCGTTCCAGGCTGCCAGGGCCTTGTCGTCGCGCGCGGGCTGGGCCCGGCTGCCGCGACGGGCCAGGAGTCGCGCGCGGGCGTCCGCAAGACGCGCCTCGGCCGCGGCAGCTCCCCGTTCCGTGACTCTCGACAGGATGGACACGC
>JANOTJ010000182.1:0-3703 GCA_031416295.1 Chloroflexota bacterium | reverse complement strand
GCTGGCATTCGACCGGAGGACGTGAGTCTAGACGCCCGTGATGGGCGCGATAGCATTGCCAGGACTCGCCTGTTTCCGGAGGTCGTCCCATGCGTCAGTTGATCGTGCGCGACATCCCACCCGAGATCGTCGGCGCCCTGAAGCGCCGTGCGGCCCGTCATGGCTGGTCCGCCGAGGCCGAGCACCGATCGATCCTCGGCGAGGCGCTTCGGGCGGAGATGCAAGCGGGCTCATCCGATAGATGTCGAGTTTGCAGGTCTGGGCGGGCGGCCAACGGCGTTCGTGAGGGTCAGGTGCGGCCAGCCTCGCCCGCGTAGCGCTCGAGAAGCTCCCGAACGACAGCGCTGATGCTGCGACCCTCGCTCGCGGCCCGAGCAGCCGCGCGGCGATGCACATCCTCAGGTAGGCGCACGGCGATCCGGGGCGAGTGGATGCCTGGTGAGTCGCCGAGCGACGGTCGGCCAGGTCGAGGCGCCCAGGACTTGAGGTCAAGGTCCCGTTCGAGGCTCGTCGCCAGACGCTCGATATCAGCCTCGGTGAGTTTCCGACCGCCCTTGGCAATTACCGTTCGTACCATCTCATCACCCGTTCGTAGTCGTCACGGTTGCTTGCGCGCAACCGCATCGCGTGAATGATCAACAGGTCGTCGTCAGCGATCTCGATGCCGACGACCTCCAACGGCACGCCATGGGCGTCCGAACCAACGAACAGGACCATATCCGCTCGATCCTCGTCGTCGGAATAGAGCGGGCTGCGACAGGTTTCCACGACATGGCGCATGCGCTCACGGCTGATCCCATGCCGGGCAGCCGACCGAGCAAACCGTAGAAGTATCGCACCAGCATATTGTGTCGGACATAAGGCGGGATGTCGAGCATAGTATCGATGGCTTCTTATCTCGCGCTTACTCGACAGGCACGCATGGTCCCTCGCGAGACAGCGACGCCGCGACCCACGCGGGCTCCGTGCCCATTGATCGTGCTGCTAGTATGCACGTATGAAGCGCACCACGATCAGCCTGCCGGACGAGCTCGCGGCGGCCTTGGAGCGGGAGGCCCGCCGGCGGCGACTGCCCGTCTCGCAGGTAGTACGCGAAGGGCTTGAGGCGCACCTCGGGCGCCACGATGGCACGCGTCGGATCCCGTTCGCAGCCATCGGGCATAGCGGGCATCGCGACACTGCCCGAAACGTCGATGCGATCCTCGCGGCCGAGTGGGATCGTGCTCGCGATCGTTGACACCGGCCCGCTGTATGCGGTCGCCGACGCGGATGACGACGAACACCAGCCGTGCC
Organism: Chloroflexota bacterium; assembly: GCA_031416295.1. Classification (GTDB taxonomy): domain Bacteria; phylum Chloroflexota; class Limnocylindria; order Limnocylindrales; family CSP1-4; genus SPCO01. The sequence continues at coordinate 2,410 of JANOTJ010000182.1, read as the reverse complement.
TTGCCGTCCTCGAACGACCAGACCTCGACCTCGTCGTGCCCGCCCTTGTGGTGGCGGAGGCGACCTACCTGATCGGACGCCGTCTCGGCGCCCGTGCGGAAGCCGGCTTCCTCCGTGGCCTCCACGTGCTCGAAGTGGAAGCTCCCTCGGTGGCCGACTGGGCGGCCATCGCGGAGCTCGTCGAGCGCTATGCGGATTTCCCGCTCGGAGGCACGGATGCGTCCGTTGCGGTGCTCGCTGATCGGCTGGGCACGGACTTGATCATCAGCCTCGACCGGCGCCACTTCGCCGTTCTGCGATCCGCTTCCGGTGGGTCGTATCGGCTCCTCCCATAGCCGTTACTCATGTTGATGGCGCGCGCAACCGTGGCACCCGTCGTGGCGACGGTTCTGCTCGATGGGGGAGGGGATGCCCACCGGTCGCCGATCGCGGAAGGTGATCCATTCGCCGAACTCGTTGACCTTGACGCCGCCGGAGTACGACTTGCTCTCGCACACGAAGACCTCCAGCATGCGACTGATGACGAGGTGATCGATCTGGGCGACCTGGCCCTCGATGTCCAGGCGGAGATCGTGGATCACCGCCCAAAAATGAGCACAGCGACATGGAGCGCGGCGCATGACGGCCGCCTACGTCTGCGAGACGGCAGGGAAGCGCATCGTGCAATCCTTGGCTTGACATCTACGCACAACGCGTAGATGCTGACCCACAATGACGTCGCTGCTTACGGAACCCGTCGCATCAGCCTTACTCGTCGTCGATGAGACGGGTGGCGCCACGCTGACGGAGATCTCCCGCGCGACAGGCAAGCCCCTGTCCACGATCCAACGTGCCGTAGACACCCTCGTCGCAGCAAGCGTCCTTGTTCGCGTGACGCGGCGCGGTCGATGGCGATTCGCACCCGACGCACCGCGAGACGCGCTTCGGCAGATCGCGGAGTGGCGATTGGGCGTGTCGTCCACGGCCAGGATCACCAAGGCTTCTCGTATTCGTTCGCCACAGGATTGGCAGACCGTGCCTCCGTCGATCCGCGACGAACGGATCCGTGCCGCATGGCCCACCGCCATCGCGAGCATCGTGTCCGCCTACCAGCCGGAGCGGGTGATCCTCTTTGGTTCGCAGGCGCGCGGCGACGCCGGACCCGACAGCGATGTCGACCTCCTCGTGGTCTTCGCCGGGGAGGTCGATCGACGCGAGCGGCGGGCGCAGATCCTGTGCCTCCTGCGGGGAATGCCGTTCGCAAAGGACGTGCTGGTGGCGACGGCAGCGAACGTTGCCCGACCGCTGATCGGGTCGGCGCTGGCGGATGCCGTCCGTGAAGGCGTGACCGTGTATGAGCGGTGATCGAGCACGCGACGCGCTGGTCTGGCTGGGCTTCGCCATCGGTGACCTGGAGGCGGCACGGTCGCAGCCCGGTCGTCCGGTTCGACCACGGATCGTCGCGTTCCATAGTCAGCAGGCGGCGGAGAAGGCGTTGAAGGCGGCACTCGTCCTGGCCGGCGTCGATCCGCCGAGGACCCACGACCTCAACGACCTGCGGAACCGATTGCCGGTGGGCTGGCGGGTGAAACGATCGCCTCCGGATCTTGGCCGGCTCTCGGCATTCGCGACAGACAGCCGCTACCCAGACGACATCGCGCCCGTCCGTCCGATCGAGTTGGCCACAGCGGTCCGGCAGGCGATCGCCTTCGTACGAGTCGTACGCGAGGACTTCGAGCGCCACGGAGTCTCGCTCGCGATCATCCGGCCAGACCACAACTCGGCGCTCTGATGGAGCCGACCTGAAAGCCGCTACCGCCAGCTGCTCGACTACCGCGAGGATCTCGAGAACCCGCCACTGCTGATCGTCAGCGACATCGCGCGGATCGAGATCCACACCAACTTCACGGGCCATGCTCGAACAGACGCCACGATCCGACGCTCGCCAAATGGCGGTTCGCGGTGAGCCCCAAGTAAGCGCTGGCGGAGAAACTGCACCACGGGCCATAGCGCAACCGGGCGGCGCCCCGCTGAACGATCCCTGCCGCTGGAAGGACAAGGATGGACTCCTCGGCGCGCAGAGGACCGATCAAGAGGCGCTGGCGCCACTACGCCACGCCCTCAGGGGCGCGACCGGTCGACGCGTACCTCGACGAGCTGACTGACGAAGACGCCGCGCGAGTGTTGGCCAGGATGGCGAAGATTCGCGTCGAAGGAACGCCGGCGGCGCGTCACCTGGTCGAGGATCTCTGGGAAGCCAGGATAGACGGGCACGGTGTGACGCACCGAATCCTGTTCACCGAAGAAGGCAGCAAAGCCCGGATCCTCCTGGCTATCGACGGCTTTACCAAGAAGTCTCCGAAAACCCCTGTCCGTATCATCAAGCTGGCGCTCAGAAGACGCGACGAGTGGCGGTCGCGAGGCGCTTCGG
>JANOTJ010000181.1:0-1575 GCA_031416295.1 Chloroflexota bacterium | reverse complement strand
ACGGCCGGGCTGGATGGCGTGCACCTGTCGCTCGCGCTGCTCGGCGGGTCGGCGGACGCGCTGGGAATCGACGCGCTGCTCGCCGGTGCGTATGCCAGCCTTGCGGTCGATCTGATCCAGGGGCCCGACAACTGGCGACTGGTCGCCGCGTGGCCCGGCGACCGCGGCGTGGTGGTGGGAGCGTTGGCGACCCGAGTCGGGAGCGACGACGGGCCGGAGATGCTCCTGTGGGCCGCGGCCTATGCGGCATCGACCGGCGGTCGTGGCGGCGATCGGGTGGGCCTCGCGACGGCGGGGTCGCTGGCGCACCTGTCGTGGGATGTGGCCGCCCGCAAGATCGCGCGGCTGGGCGAGGCAGCCCGTCTCGCGACGTCGTCCCCGGACGAGATCCGCACCACGGTCGATCCGCGCGCGCTCGACATCCGATCGGCGGCGCTGGGCCGCTCCTCGCCTCGTCCGTCGTCCCGTCCGCCGCGGCCGCGGTGGACTACCATCGATCCATGACACATCGCTTCTGGCACGGCTTTGCCGACATGCACACGATCAAGGACGCCGAGGTCGTCATCCGGTCCGCGGAGGGCGTCTGGCTGGAGACGACCGATGGACGTCGACTGCTTGATGCGACCGCGGCCCTCTGGTACTGCGCGGTCGGCTACGGGCGGCGCTCGATCGTCGAGGCGGTCGCGGAGCAGCTGACCACGCTCGCGGCCTATTCGTCGTTCGGGGCGTACACGACGGAGCCCACCGTGGTCCTCGCCGAGCGCCTGGCGGCGTTGTCACCGATCGACGACGCGGTCGTGTTCTTCGGTTCCGGCGGATCGGACGCGGTGGATACGGCGGCCAAGCTCGTGCGCCGCTACTGGGACGTGGTCGGTCGACCGGAGAAGCGGATCATCGTCTCGCGCGAGCACGGCTACCACGGGATGCATGCCTGGGGCACGTCGCTCGCCGGGATCCCGGGCAACAAGGCGGGCTACGGTGGCGACTTCATCGACGAGGTCGTGCATGTCGGCGTGGCCGACGCGGAGACGCTCGGTGCGTTGTTCGAGCAGCGCGGACATGAGATCGCGGCGTTCATCGGCGAGCCGGTGGTCGGCGCTGGTGGTGTCTATCCGCCGGAGCCGTCGTACTGGGGCGAGGTTCAGCGATTGTGTCGCGAGCACGACGTGCTGCTGATCGCCGACGAGGTCATCACGGGCTTCGGGCGAACGGGCTTCCTGTGGGGGTCGCAGCGGTACGACATCCAGCCCGACCTCGTTCTCTTCGCCAAGGCCGTGACCTCCGGATATCAGCCGCTTGGTGGGGTGCTCGTAGGGCCGCGCGTTGCTGCGCCGTTCTGGGAGGGGTCCGCGCCCGGGCCGATGTTCGTCCACGGCTACACGTACTCCGGGCACGCGGCGGCGTGTGCGGCCGCGATGGCCAACCTGGACATCCTGGAAGGGGAGGGGTTGGTCGCCAGGGTCGCGTCCATGGAGGCGGGCTTCGACGCGGCGGTGCGGCGGCTGGAGGGTGCCCCGCTCGTCGGCGAGGTGCGGACCGTGGGATTGACCGCGGCCGTGGCCATCGCGCCAGACC
>JANOTJ010000180.1:0-7108 GCA_031416295.1 Chloroflexota bacterium | reverse complement strand
GGCATCGGTGGCGGCGGCTCGAACGCGAACCATCTCGGCTCCGGCATCGGCGGCAACGGCCTGCCGGCCGGCCCGTCCAACCCGAACCGCCCGTCGGAGCTCGGCAAGGACCTCTCGTCGGTGTTCGCCCCGTTCGACCGGCTGGGCCGGATCGGTGAGCCCTCATATGTCGCCGGGACCGGCGGGGACGGCCAGTCCCAGCAGGGCAGCCAGGTCGGTTCCGGTACGGACAACGGGACGCTCACGCCGTACGAACAGGTCTTTGCCGATTTCGAGCAGTACGCCCAGACATCGCTGGACCGCGGCTACGTGCCGCTCTCGGTCAAGGACTACGTGCGCGACTACTTCAGCTCACTCGACCCGTCGAACTGATCATCCGAGGCCGGCCGACCCTCGGCCACGCCCCGATCCTGGAGGAACCCGCATGGAAGCACCCGTGACCGCTGATCCGACCGTCCGCCTCGCTCCCGAGGCGTTCGCCGAGCGGGCCCAGGCCATCGAGCGCGAGATCGGCCGGGTCATCGTCGGCCAGCGTGACCTCGTCCGCCAGACCGTGACCGGCCTGCTGGCGAACAGTCACGTCCTGCTCGAGGGCGTGCCAGGCCTCGGCAAGACGATGCTCGTTCGAACCATCGCCGATGTCATCGATTGTTCGTTCAACCGGATCCAGTTCACGCCGGACCTGATGCCCGCCGATATCACCGGCACGAACATCCTCATCGAGGAGGACGGGCGCCGCATCTTCCGCTTCCAGCCCGGCCCGATCTTCGCCAACCTGGTGCTGGCCGACGAGATCAACCGCGCGACGCCCAAGACCCAGTCGAGCCTCCTTGAGGCGATGCAGGAGCACCAGGTCACGGTCGCTCGGCAGCGCTATCCGCTCGATCCGCCGTTCTTCGTCCTCGCCACCCAGAACCCGCTCGAGATGGAAGGCACGTATCCGCTGCCTGAAGCGCAGCTCGACCGGTTCCTGTTCAAGGTCATGGTCCCCTTCCCGTCCGAGGAGGACCTCATCCTGATCATGGACCGGACAACTGGCGTGGACAGCGCGACCGCCGGCAAGGTGTGCACGGCCGCCGAGATCGTCGAGATGCAGCGGCTGGCGCGAGCCGTCCCGATCGCACCGCATGTGACCGCGTACGCGGTGAGTATCCTCGCGGCGACCCACCCCGACCAACCGCGCGCCCCGGGCCTCGTGCGCGAGTACGTGCGCTACGGCGGCTCGCCGCGCGGTGCCCAGGCGCTGGTGTCGGCCGGCAAGATCTACGCTCTCCTCGACGGCCGGTTCAACGTCTCGTCCGACGACATCCGGGCCGTGGCCATGCCCGCCCTGCGCCACCGGATCATCCTCAATTTCGAGGGCGAGGCCGAGGGCATCACCACCGAAGCCATCGTCCGCACGATCCTCGACGCAGTCGCCGTCCCGACGGTCGAGTGACCGACCCGATGACCGAGCGAGCCGGCCTCGACACAGGGGCCGCGCTGCCCGCTGCCGTGGCCACGGCCCGGGCGCGCCAGGAGTTCCTCCCCAACGAGGTCGATCCGACCGTCTTCGACGAGGGGTTCCTGCGCCAGCTGGAGCGCCTGCTCCTGCTCATGCGCTCGCCCGCGCGGGGCGGACTCAAAGGTGGCCGTCGGAGCGTGAAGCGCGGCCAGTCCGTCGAGTTCGCGGACTATCGCGAGTACTCGATGGGCGACGACCTGCGCCAGCTCGACTGGAACGTGTACGCACGGCTGGAGCGGCTGTTCGTGAAGCTGTTCGTCGAGGAAGAGGACGTCACGGTGACGCTGCTCCTCGACGCGTCGGCCTCGATGGCCACCGGCCACCCGCAGAAACTGTTGTTCGCCAAGCGCGCGGCGGCCGCCATCGGCTACATCGGCCTCGCGAGTGAGGATCGCGTCGCGGTCAGCGTGCTGGCCGGCCGGATGGCCCGGCGGCGAAACCCGTTGCGTGGCTCCGGACGGGTGTTTCGGCTGCTTGCCGACCTGTCCGCGATCGAGGTCGCCGATGGCCCGACGGACCTCGTCGCCGCGGCCCGTCACGCCGCCGCCCAGCTGCACGGTCGGGGCGTGATCGTGCTCCTGTCCGACCTGCTCGATCCGGCTGCGGACAAGGTCATCCGTGAACTCGCGGCCACAGGCTCCGAACTCGTCATCCTGCACATTCTGTCGCCGGACGAGCTCGACCCGCCGTTCGAGGGCGACCTGCGCCTGGTGGACACGGAGACCGGCGACAAGGTGGATGTGACCGTGGACCTCGCCACGCTCGACGACTACAAGGCCCGCCTGGCCGCCTGGAAGGCCGGCTTCACCGACCTCGCCGCCAAACGGCGGGCGAGCTACGTGGACCTGTCGAGCGACGTGAACCTCGCCGAGCTCATGTTCGCCGAACTCCGTCGGCGCCGGGTCCTGGGCTAGCCTCGATGCCGTTCACGACCCCGCTCGCGCTGCTTGGGCTGCTGTTCATCCCGGTGGTCGTCGCGATGTACCTGCTCAAGCTCCGGCGCGACGAGGCGGTCGTCCCCTCGACCCTGCTGTGGAGCCGACTGCTCACGGACGTCGAGGCCAACGCCCCGTGGCAGAAGCTGCGCCGGAGTCTCCTGCTGCTCCTGCAGTTGCTCCTCGTGCTGATCCTGGCGGTGCTCGCCGCGCGGCCCTTCGTGGAACGACCGGCAGGCCTGGCCCGGGACATCGTGCTGGTCATCGACACATCGGCGAGCATGGGCGCCACGGACATCCTGCCCGATCGGCTGACCGCGGCCAAACTCGCCGCCATCGAGGCCCTGCGCGACCTGCCCACGGGTGGCAAGGTCAGCGTCATCGCCGGGGATCGCACGGCGCGTATCGTGGTCAACGGCTCGTCCGACCTTGGCCGGGTCCGCCAGGCCATCGAAGCCATCGTCGTGTCGCCCACCCGGGGCGACCTCGGGGACGCCCTGGAACTTGCCTCGAAGCTTGCCGCCCGGTCGGGTGACGCGCAGATCCTGGTGGCCACCGACGCGGCACTGGCGAGCGCGCCGACGGGTCGGGTGAGCGCCCCGGTCAAGGTCCTCCAGGTCGGTCGCGACCGCAAGAACCAAGCGATCGTCGCCCTGGCCGTTCGGACCGCGCCGTCCGGGGTCACCCGCTCGGTCTTCGTCAGCCTCGCCAATCTGGACGTGGAACGGGCGTCGCGGCGACTGGAGGTCTGGAACGGCACGAGCCTCATCGAGGTCCGTGACGTCATCCTCACTGCGCAGGCGCGGACCGACATCATCATCGACGATGTCCCCGAGGATGCCGTGGCCATCGAGGTCCGGCTCGCGTCCGCCGACCCGGCATCCACGGCTCCCGCCGACCAGCTCGCGGTGGATGACCGGGCATGGGCCATCATCCCGCCGACGCGCACCCGGCTCATCCTCGTGGTTGGCGACGGCGACCCATATCTCGAGACGGCGCTCTCGTACCTGCCCGACACCGAGCTGTACGGGGTCCCCCCAAAGGACTACGGCCCGGCGTCGGAGCGCAAGGACGGGCGTCCCTGGGACCTCATCATCTTCGAGGGATTCCTGCCCTCGACGTTGCCGAAGGTTCCCATCCTGGCCATCGCGCCACCCCGGACGAGCCCGCTCGGCGACGTGACGGGCACGCTCAAGAATCCCGGCATCGCCTCGCTCGATCCGGACGAGCCGATCCTGCGCTACGTGGACCTGTCCACGACGCACATCTCCGGCGCCCAGAAGCTGGTGACGCCCGCGTGGGCGCGCACGATCATCCCGGGACCGCGCGGCGCGCCGCTCCTGTATGCCGGCACGCGCGACGGCCTGGCCACGGCGGTCCTGGCCTTCGAACCGCGGCGCAGCGACCTGCCCCTGCAGGTGGCCTTCCCGATCCTCATCGCCAACCTGACCGGCGAGTTGCTGGGCGGCTCCACGGCGCCGACCGAGGCCGTCGAGCCCGGGGCTCCGGTGCAGCTCGTGATCCCGCCCGGCGCCAGCGGCCTGTCCGTCACGGCGCCCGATGGCACGGTCACCGAGTTCGTCCGGGCCTCGTCCACGGATTCAGCCGTCACGTTCGCAGGCACGATGCAGCCGGGCATCTACGCGGTCACGCCGATCGTGGCCGCCCAGCCGTCCCCCGCGCCGTCATCGAGCGCCGGGGCCAGCCCGAACCCGACGGCCTCGGCCAGTCCCGGCGCCTCGGCCAGTCCTGGCGCGTCGGCGTCACCTTCAGGCAGTGCAAGCGCGCCACCCGACGATCCGTTCGCCACCGTCCTGTTCGCGGTGGACCTTTTCGACATCGATGAATCCACGATCGCGCCGGGCTCCGTTGCAGCCATCGAGGCCCTGGGCACGACCGCCGCCGCCTCGCCCTCGCCAGGGAGCAGCGGCGAGACGGGTGCCGGGGCCACGGAGCGGCCCACGACTCGCGACGAGCTGTGGGTGCCGATCGTCCTGCTCGTGCTCATCACCCTGTGCGTGGAGTGGGCGATGTATCACCGCGACGGGTTCGCCAGGATCCGGCGCGGGATCGCCGTGCGCCTTGGCCGCGGCGGGGCAGCGGCCTGATGGGCATCGCCTTCGACGCGCCGCTGGCGCTCCTCCTGCTGCTCCCGGCCCTGGGCCTGACGATCGCCCTGTACCTCGGCGCGCGACGGCGGGTGGGCGCCTCGAGGCGGCGCCTGGCACTCATCGTCCGAGTGGCCCTGCTGACCTCGCTCGTGCTCGCCCTGGCCGGGTTCCGCCTCGTCCTGCCGGTCGATCGGCTGGCCACGGTATTCGTGGTCGACCTGTCCGATTCGGTCGGCAACGACGGGCGTGAGGACGCCCTCGCGTTCCTGCGCGAGACCCTCGAGCTCATGCCCGAGGGGGACGTTGCGGGCATCGTGGCCTTCGGCAAGGACGCCCTCGTCGAACGCCTCCCGAGCGACCTCGCGGAGATCGATCGCATCGCGTCCACGCCGCTGCGCTCGGCCAGCGACGTCGGGGCAGCCCTGCGCCTCGCCTCGGCCCTCTTCCCCGACGACGCGCAGAAACGGATCGTGCTGCTGTCCGACGGCAACGACACGACGGGCACCGGGCAAGCCGAAGCCTCGCTGGCTGCTGCCCGCGGCGTGCGCATCGAGACGCGCCTCATCGGGCTCGGGCAGACCGACGAGGTCCTTGTCGAGCGGGTCATCTCGCCGTCTACCTCCAACCTTGGTGAATCGGTCGAGGTCGTGGCCGAGATCCGCTCGTCAGTGGCCCAGTCAGCCACGGTCCGACTCTTCGCCGATGGTCAGCTCGTGGCCACGGAGCGCCTGACCCTCGAGCAGGGGCTGACCCGGGTCGTCTTTGACGTGAAGCCGGCCGAGGCCGGGTTCCACACCTTCCGGGTGGTCGTGGAGGCCGCCCTCGACACGTTCAACGAGAACGACCGCGCGGACAGCAACACGATCGTCAAGGGTGAGCCGCGGACGCTCGTCCTGGCCGGCAACCCGGAGGTGGCGGCGGAGCTCGTGGCGGCCCTCGAGACCCAGCGCCAGCAGGTCGACACGATCGTGCCCGAGGCCCTCCCGACGGACCTCGGATCGCTTGCGACCTACGACAGCATCGTCCTCGTCGACGTCCCGAGGATCCGGCTGTCAGATCGCCAGCTGGCCGCCCTGCAGGTCTACGTCCGCGACATCGGCCGGGGCCTGGTGATGATCGGCGGCAAGGACAGCTACGGGGCCGGCGGCTACCAGAAGACACCCCTCGAGGAGACGCTGCCCGTGGACATGGGTGTGCGCAACCGCGAGAAGCAGCCCGATGTCGCGCTCGTCGTGGTCATCGACCAGTCGGGCTCCATGGACGCCTGCCACTGCAACACGTTCGACGGCGGCCCGGGTGGCGGCACGGGCATCGGCGGCGTGCGCAAGGTGGACATCGGCAAGGAGGCCATCCTGCGGGCAGCGGCGGCCCTGACCGAGCGCGATGAATTCGGGGTGGTCTCGTTCAACGACCAGGCCCATTGGGTCGTGCGTACCCAGCCACTCGGTGGCGTGGACGACCTGCAGGGCCAGGTCGCCGGCCTCGAGCCCTTCGGGCCCACGAACATCTTCGCGGGCCTGGAACAGGCCGTGGAGTCCCTCGAGGGCGCGACCGCCACCCGCCGGCACATCATCCTGCTGACCGACGGCTGGTCGTCGTCGGGTCAGTACGAGGCCATCCTCGCCCGGATGAAGGCGGCCGGGATCACCCTCTCCACGGTCGGCGCGGGTGGCGGTTCCAACCCGTTCCTGGAAGGCCTTGCGACCCATGGTGGCGGGCGCTTCTACGATGCCGCGAATCCGTCCTCCATCCCGGACATCTTCCTCAAGGAGACCCAGCAGGTCTCCGGCCAGCAGATCGTGGAGGAGCCGTTCTTCCCGATCCTGACCTCGTCCTCGCCCATCCTGCGCGGCCTGGAGGACGGCCTGCCGCAGCTCCGTGGCTATAACGGCACGACCGCCAAGCCGGCCGCGCAGACCGTGCTCGTGACCGCCCGTGACGACCCGCTCCTCGCCCAGTGGCAGTACGGCCTGGGCCGCTCGGTGGCCTGGACCTCGGATAGCACCAGCCGCTGGGCCCGCGACTGGATCGGCTGGGACGGCTTCTCGCGCTTCTTCAGTCAGCTCGTGTCCTGGACCTTCCCGGGCGCCGAGACCGACGGGATCGAGGCGACCTTCGACGCCCAGGGCGGCAACACGACACTGCACGTGGAGAGCGTCGACCCGGACGGCTCTGCGCGTGACTTCTACACGACCTCGGCCATCGTGGTCGGCCCGGATCTCGTCTCCTCCGAGGTGGATCTGGTCCAGGTGGCTCCCGGAGTCTACGAGGTCGCGCTCGGCGAGATCGATTCAGGGGCGTACGCCGTGCGGATCATCCAGACCCGCCCGGGTTCGTCGGCCCTCGGGCGGACGGTCGGCCTGGTCGCTCCGACGGCGGCCGAGTACCGCCAGCTCGGGCCGAACGAGCCGTTCCTGGCAGCCCTCCGCTCGGCCACCAGCGGCACGATCATCGAGACCCCCCTGGACCCCTGGATCCACGACCTCGTGGCGACCAGCCAGTTCACCGACCTGTGGCCCCTCCTGCTCATGTTCGCCCTGCTCCTGTGGCCGCTCGAC
>JANOTJ010000179.1:0-2661 GCA_031416295.1 Chloroflexota bacterium | reverse complement strand
GCCCTGCGTCAGGGACGCGATCCGCACGGCCATCCGAACAGGAGCATTCGCGTGATCGCTGTCGGCTGCCTGCAATGCGGCACGCCCGCCGCCCGACTTGACGCACGGATCTGCCGGCGCTGTGGGCTGCCCCTGGGCGAGCCCCCGCGTGCTGACGCGGAACTGCCCTCGTGCCCCATCTGCTACAGCACAATGGGCGATGACGGCCGCACCGACAGCCTGGGCCTGCCCGGCCTCCGGGTGGACCTGCGCCGGCACATGGCCGAACACGACCGTCACCCGGTCGGCGACGACGACTGGCTCGAATCGCTGCGCGAGGGCGACAGGCTGCGCTTCGGTCGCTGGTCAGCGCCCTTCGACACGGTCCGCCGCTACCTCGTGACCGGGCAGATCGATGCCGGGCGGAACCGCCGACTCGCCCACGACATGATCGTCACGGCCATGACCCAGCTCCGCCGCTGGGGCCCCGAGGGGGTGATCCTCGGCGACCAGCCCGAGTGGCAGGCCGCGCGCACCGCCGTCAGTGAGCTCATGGAACGCTACGCTGCGGGTCGCTACTGACCCTCGGCGTTCGGTGTCGCGTTGGCCGGCGTCGCCACGCCCGGCGTCGCGTCGGTCAGGTCGCCGGCGATGAGCGCCCGGAACGCATGCTCATCGAGGACGGGCACCCCGAGCTCCTGCGCCTTCGCGAGCTTGGAACCGGCCGACTCGCCGGCCACCAGGTAGTCCGTCTTCTTCGACACCGAGCCGCCGGCCTTGCCGCCGGCCGCTCGAACCGCGTCCTCCGCCTCCTGTCGGCTGAACCCCGGGAGCGTACCCGTGACCACCACGGTCCTGCCCGCCAGTGGGCCGCCACCCGCGCCGGCTGACGGCGGTGCCGGGACCTCGGCCGCCACCCCGGCAGCCGCGAGATCGTCCAGCACGTCCTCGGTCGCGGGATCGGCGAAGTAGCGGACCAGGCCCGCGGCGACCAGCGGCCCGATGCCGTCGACCTCCTCGAAGCGCTCCGGTGCCCCGACGGCGACCGCCCGGAGGAAGGTCCCCACCACGCGCAGCCAGTCAGGATCTTCGGGCACCTCGCGCGCGACCCAGCGGGCGAGGTCGATGGCCGTCTGCTCGCCGACCTGGGGGATACCCAGCGCGTACAGGACACGGGCCAGCGGTCGGCGCCGCGCACGCTCGATCGAGGCGCTGAGGTTCTGCGCACTCCTTGGCCCGAACCGCTCCAGCGACTCGAGGTCCTCCACAGTCAGGCGGAAGAAGTCGCCTCGGGTCCGGATCAGGCCGCGCTGGAGAAGCTGCTCAAGGACCGCCCAGCCCGCGCCCTCGATGTCCATCCCGCCGCGCCCGACGAAATGCCCGAACTCCTGGGCGACGCGCGCGGGACAGGCGAGGTTCGGGCAGTAGATGCGCACCGCACCTTCGTCGCGCACGACGGGCGTGGCGCAGACCGGACAGGTCGACGGCATCTCGAACTCGCGCTCGTCACCAGTGCGCTGCTCGGCCAGGGAGCGGACGACCTCGGGGATCACGTCGCCGGCCTTGTGCAGGACCACTCGATCGCCGATGCGGATGTCCTTGCGCCGGACCTCGTCGAGGTTGTGGAGGGTGGCTCGAGCCACGGTGGAGCCCGCGACCTTGACCGGTTTGAGGTGGGCTACCGGGGTCAATGTGCCGGTGCGCCCGACGTAGGGCACGATGTCCTCGACCGTGGTCTCGACCTGTTCCGGCGGGAACTTGTAGGCGATCGCCCAGCGCGGCGCCCGGCTGACCATGCCCAGGCGCTCCTGCTGATCGTAGCGATCGACCTTCACGACCACGCCGTCCGTCTCGTACGGGAGGTGATGGCGGGCTTCCCGCCAGCGCTCGGTGAACTCGATGACGCCTTCGATGTCCAGCCCGGGCTCGCGGTCGGGGTTGACCGGGAACCCGAGAGCCGCCAGCCGATCAAGCCCGGAGGATTGGCCGTCGAGCGTGTGCGGGCCATCCTCCAGCAGCTGGTACGTCCACGAGGAGAGCTGACGGCCGGCAGTGACCGCGGGATCCTTCTGGCGGAGGGAGCCCGCGCCGCTGTTGCGCGGATTGGCGTAGAGCGCCAGCCCAGCCTCCTCGCGCTCGGCGTTGATTCGGGCGAACTCGGCCTTGGGCATGAAGACCTCGCCGCGGACATCAACCGTGACCGGTTCGTCGAGACGCGCCGGGATGGCGGCGATGGTCCGCAGGTTCGCGGTCACGTCCTCGCCGGTCGTGCCGTCGCCGCGTGTCGCGCCCTGCACGAAGCGCCCGCGTTCGTAGCGCAGGGTGATCGCCAGGCCGTCGATCTTGAGCTCGGCGATGTAGCGCAGGTCGGGCGCAGGCTCCGGCGCTGCGGCCAGTCCGAGCCCGCGTCGGACGCGCGTATCGAAGGCGCGCAGCTCGTCGTGGCTGAAGGCATTCGAGAGGCTCAGCATCGCCCGCCGGTGGTGGACCTCGGTGAAGACCGCGCCGGCAGGGTTGCCGCCGACGTGCTGGGTGGGCGAGGCCGGCGTGATCAGTCCCGGATGCGCGGTCTCGAGGGCCAGCAACTGCCGGAACAGCTGGTCGTACTCGGGGTCGCTGATCTCCGGAGCGTCCTCGGCGTGGTACAGCCGGTTGGCCCGGTCGACCTGCTCGGCGAGCGAG
>JANOTJ010000178.1:0-5948 GCA_031416295.1 Chloroflexota bacterium | reverse complement strand
CTGTTCATCGCCATGCGCTACGTCGAGGGCACCGACCTCGGTACGCTCATCGAGCGTGAGGGACCACTCAAGATCGAGCGAGCCATCGGGCTGCTGCGTGGCGTGGCCGACGCCCTCGACGCGGCCCATGGCCGGGGTCTCGTCCACCGCGATGTGAAGCCTGGGAACATCCTCGTCACGTCGACCGCGCGCTTGGGCGAGCACGCGTACCTCGCCGATTTCGGCCTGGTCAAGCACCTCGGGTCGGCCGGGGACTTCACCCAGGCCGGCCAGATCCTCGGGTCCCTTGGCTATATCGCGCCCGAACAGATCGAAGGCCGCCCGATCGACGGGCGCGCGGACGTGTACTCGTTCGCCTGCGTGCTGTATGAGGTCCTGACTGGCCGACCGCCGTTCGTGCACGACCACGACGTGGCGACCCTGTGGGCCCACCTGCAGGCACCTCGGCCCCCCGTCTCGGACTTCGTGCCCGCCTTGGCATCGATCGATGCGGTCCTGGCGCGCGGCATGGCCACCGAGCCGAACGATCGCTTCGGCAGCGCGGGGGAGCTCATCCGGGCGGTCGGGGACGCTCTCGAGACTGCGCGGTCGGGCGCGGCCAGTACCGACCTATCGAGCCATCAAGCCGAAGGACCTGATCAAGACCGTGCCCCGCGACCCGCTGCCTGGCGCAAGTTCGCGGCCGAGCGCAGCGGTCCTGGCACCGGGCTCGTGGTGGCGGCGGTGGTCGCGGCCATCCTGGGCAGCCTCGGCGGGGTCGTGCTACTGGCCGGGGGTCCATCGGTGCCCGGAGCGTCGAGTACGACCGGGCCGAAGATCGTCTTCACGGAAGAGCGGCGCCTGCTCGATGACGGCGAGCCGGTGGTGTGCGCCTCGCCCTGGGCGTCGTGGTACGAGCAGCACGGGCGCCTGTACGTGGTCGATCCGGCAGGGGGCGAGCCGGACCGACTGGCGCGTGCTGCGACCAACCTATCCGAACGGTTCGCGACGCCCTATCAGGGCGGTCCCGCGGTGGCGTTCACCGGGGAGGTGCGGAGCTCGAACAGCGTGGTCTTCCGCCTCGGCACCGACATGTCCACGCTCGATCGGGTCGCGCCGGCAGTCGATCGGTTGGTCGGCCCAGCGTTCTACCTCCTGCACGCCGCGCCATCCGCCGACGGCCTGCGACTGGCGTATTCGCGGGACCAGAACGTCTACGGCGAAGGAGAATCGCCACCGATACCCTCGGGCGTGTACGTTGCCGAGGGTGGCCAGGCAGACCCGCTGCTCGTCCAGGAAGGCAATGGCCTGCAAGCGTCGTGGCTCGCCGACGGCCGCCTGGCGGTCAGTTCGTCGACTTATCGGCCAGCCCTATCGACCCTTGAGCCCGTCATCCACGATCTCGAGACCGGGGCCGCCGAGACGATGCCGATCCCGCCCACGGCCGTGGACGTCCAGATCGCCCCCGACGGCACCCGCATCGCATACGTGGCGGATGGCGACCTGTTCATCGCCGGGATCGGCGACACCGAGGGGACGAGACTGACGACGGACGAGGGCGCGTCGGAACCGTCGTGGTCACCGGACTCGGCCCGTCTCGCGTACGCGGCCACGGACGCGGATGGCCGGACCGCGATCCGGATCATCTCGGTCGATGGGTCCGATGTGGTCTCGGTGATCGTTGCGGCACCAGGTCGAGCGGTGTGCTCGCCGACCTGGGTCGACCTGCCAACACGCCAGGACCGCCGCGCTGGCGCGAGTGGAGCGCCCGACGAGCAGCCACTCGATCGCGGGCCACTGGACCCGGGCACGTACCGGAGCGACGTCTTCGAGCCCAATGTGACATTCCGGGTGGACGAGGGGTGGGTTGGGTACCGCGAGTTCCCGGACGTCGTGGACCTCATCCGCGGCGCACCAGGAGCCGAGACGTTCGTGTCGCTCGCGCGGGTCCGATCCGTCGCGCGTCCGTGCCTATCCGACCCGACCACACTCGAAGACACGCCGGAAGCGCTCATGGATTGGCTCACCACGAGCCCGATCCTCGACGCATCCGAGGTCTTCCCGGCCACCGCGGGTGGATACTCCGGGCTGTATCTCGCTGTCGAGGTCGTTCCACCGCCTCCAGAGGCGGCGTGCCCCGACGAGGTCGGTTTCACGGCCAACTTCCTCTTCCAGACGGCCGACGGGACGTACAACGTCTATGCAGGAGACCGTCTCGGTTTCACCGCGCTGGATGTCGACGGCTCGACCGTGACGGTGATCCAATACGTCGGCGCGACTGCTGACGAGGTGCACGTGGAGCGACTCATCGAGAGCTTGAGCTTCGAATAACGATCTCGCGGCAGCCGAGCGCAAGTGGCCCGATCGTCGAGGCAACATCGGCAGACGATGCGACGCCAAGAGAGAGCCGCGTTGCGCAATGACTCCCAGCTCCGATGAACTATGAGTCATGACAAATGGGCGGCGAGTCACTAAGTGGCGAGGACGCCGCTAAGGTTAGCGCCCGCCTGTCCACGGACGCTGGTTGCCATGATTATGCCCACGCCCACGACACTGGCGAGGACTGCAAGGGGTAGCGGATCGGGCGGGCCACTCGATCCCGGGCTCGTCAGGGCCGCGAGCGCAAACCACGAGATCGCGGACCGGTTAGGAGAAGGCGCCAGGTGTGTACAAAGCGGCTAGCTCCCACGTTGGCCAGCACGCGGAGACCGAGTCCGGCGCCCGCAAATCGGATCGGTACGGCGCAGTCGAGCGGGACGATCGGAAGGATGGCAAGGCTGCCCGCGACGAAGGCTGCTCCCGCGACGGTGTCACCGGCCGATCGGTAGGCGGCCGAAGGCGCCAGCGCTGCCGTGCGCGACGTCCTGGCGGGTGATGCCACAGAGGGCTCGGAGCGCCGGTCGGGTCCTGCGCGCGACGCCTGGACCGGGTGCCGACGGCGGCCTACGCGTCGACCGACGACGAGGCCGCCCCGGCCAGTCCACCCCGATCGGTGGCGGACCAAGACGAGCCAGTCGTCGTCGGCGGTGACTTCCGGGTCAGGGTGCTCGAACGCGGTCGTGAACCTGGCTATCCCGCGGAGGCCAAGGTCCTCGGTGCGTCCGTGAGCGCCTCGGTCAATTCGGGTTGCGCGGCGGCTGAGGCGTCAAACGCACGATGGCCAGTCGCCTCATGCGTGAACAACAGGAAGGCAAGCGTTACCAGACCACCGAGCGCGGCCAATGCGAGGCCCGTCGGTGGCGCCTCGACCTGGCTCAGCGGGCCGAATGACAGGAAGAGCATCGCGGCACTCGCCGCCCCGATACCCAATCCGGCACGCCGCGTGCGGGAGTGTCCGTGCCCGAGGGCAAGGAGCACCAGGGCGATCGCGGCCGTTGCGAACGACACCGGGACGTACACGAAGCTCATCATGAACATCCAAGTGAGCTCGACCAGTCCGACGAGCATGATCCCGCCAGCCAGGCGCTCCGACCGCGCACTTCGTCCCAGGATCAGGGCCAGGCCGATGACGGCCAGGCCGATCGGCGTCGTGAGTAGGGTGGTGGTGTAGAGCAGATCGCCTGGCGACCCGGCGCTCTCGATCGAGCGCGGCGCGCCGGCGAGGAAGAGTACCGCCCCGAGCGTGAGCAGGCTCCGAAACATACGGTCCACGATGAACTCCTTGGTACGCCGGATGCCCCGGCGTGTGCCGAACATCCTGATTGCGTCACGACGCTCGGGCATCGGTAGAGATGCCTATTCGTCCGCCCGCCGCCCCGGGCGATCGTCCAGCCCTCCAGCTCGACCCGGTCGACCAACAACCGTCGACCGAACACGGTCAGCTTCGCCCTACGATGTGCCATGAGAGCCTCCGACTGGTTTGGGATCTCGACACCCCAAAGCCTGTCGCGAGGCTCTCGCCTGTCAACAACGTATTCGTGAATCACACCTAGCGCAAGGCGCGGCCAAGCGCAGCGGTCCTGGCACTGGGCTCGTGGCGGGGCCCGCGACTCCTGCCATCGTCGGCACCAGCGGTTGGGTCGTTCTTCTCGCAGGGGGTTCCTCAGGCCCAGGGGTGTTCGGGGCGACGCGGCGGAACATCGCATTCGCGGTGGAGCGACGGTAGCTTCAGGACGGCAGCCGGTGGTGTGCGCCTCCCCGGCGCTCGCGGTCCGCGCCCGAGCTGCTTGATCCCTTCTCGCTCGGTGTCAGTCAGGCCGCTCCGCGCTCCGGCGTCGATCTCGGCCTCGTGGACCTATGTGCGGGGCGACTTGGTGGTTCAGCCGAGCTGCTCGGCGACCTTCGTCACTGTGCCGTGGCGCCCGCGCTGCCAAGCAGCAGTTCTAAGCCCGGATCCACCGAAATTCCGGCTGACCGGCGCGGTTGAGGGCCGAAACGGCCATCTGGCCGGCTGACGGGCGATCGAGCGGACCGGCGGCCGCGGTCCTCTGATCATGAGCGGATGGATCGAGGCGTTCGAGGGCTTCCTGACGTGGTCGCGGGCAAGCTCTCGCTGGCCCCGGAGCGGCAGGCGGGTCGTCAGCGCCCCGGTCAGGCCAGGAGCGGGATCGCCCGGAGCCGCGCGAGGGCTGTCCTGAACTCGATCGCCCAGGGCCAGCGCGCCGGCAGGTGGAGCGTGACCCGGCGGGCCGAGCGGGTCAGCCGAGCGGCGAGGCTGAACAGTCGACGGCGGAGCGTCTTGGTCGTGACGATCCCCGCACCGAGGCCGAGCCGGGCCGTCCAGCGGGCGAGGTTATGAGCCATGACCTGGACCGCCAGCCACGCCCCGTTGGCCGCGAACTTCCCGGACGGCAGGTGATTGAGCCCGACCCCGTACTTCAGGTCGCGGATCGCGTTCTCGATCTCGGCATGACGGCGATGGTCGGCCTCCAACGTGAGCGTGTCGCCGTCGCGGTCGGTGATGAAGCCGTGATAGTCGTACAGCGCGAAGAGGGCGAGCTGGGAACCCGGCGTCGGCTTCACCCGGCGGACGATGAGCCGGACCGGGACGGCGTCCTTCTGGTGGGCGAACGGGATATAGACGGTCTCGGCGACGTCGGCACCCCCGGCGATCCAATACGGGATCGGCGTCCAGTCCGCTTCGGGGATCGCCTCGATCAGGCGACGCACGCTGCGGTGCTGACGGATCGTGACGCTGAAGCGGACCTTCATCGTCCGGCAGACCGTCACAACCTCATGCGCATAGAAGCCGCTGTCGGCCCGGACGGTCAGCTGGCCGCTGGCGCCGGCAGCGCGGACCCGGCCGATCGTCTCGACGAGGAAGTGGGCGGCCCCCCGGGTGGTGTTGGCCCGGCCCTCGCGCAGGCGGGCCATGAGGACGTCGGCGGTCCCCGCGGCGACCGCCAGCAGTGGGTGATAGCCGCGCACGCCCGTGTACCCGTGGTGGAGCGCGCCCTCCTTGGCCAGGCCGTACGTCTCGCAGATCGTCGAGTCGAGATCGATCGTGAACGGCGCACTGCCCGGACCGGCACCGGCCGAGAAGGCCCGGGCAAGGAGCTCCCGGCTGACCCGGTCGAGTTGACGGACGTGGCCCCAGCGGAAGCTGCGCAGGAACGTGCCCAGGGTCGAGGCGGCCTTGACGACGTGGCCGAGGACCCGCTCGGTGCCGCCGGCCCGGAGCGCGTTCGCATCGTCGATGCAGTCGCCACCCGCGAGGGCCGACATGACGAGGCTCAGGAGCTTGTCGCCGACGTTCGCCCGACCGGCCGATGGGCCGAGGTCGAGGTGCTCGTTCACGAGCTCGCGCAGGCCGAGGTGCTGGGCCAGGGTGGCCGGCAGGAGGAGCCCCGCATCGGCCACCAGGCGGTCATCGTCGAAGGCCACATCGAGGCGGTCGAGGCTGTGCGATGATCGCATCTATCAGGTGCTCCTCTGTGTGGGTCGATGGGTGTCTCTCAACACCACCTTCCCAGTTCAGAAGGGCACCTATTTGCGTGTCCCGGCAGCCGAATCAGCCCAGGCGTTCGGTG
>JANOTJ010000177.1:0-4174 GCA_031416295.1 Chloroflexota bacterium | reverse complement strand
TCGCCGTGTGCTGGCGGCCTGGGTCCGGCGCGTTCGCACCCGTCCGCTCCCCGATATCGCCACCACCGATAGCCCAGGGGCATCGAGTGCTACAACGGGCCTGTGGCGGCCGCCGGAACGAGCGTAGGAGCGCGATCCGTGTGTGGATCTGGCCTCGAAGCCCCCGGTCTGACCCGGTATCGCGCCCGTACCCGTCCGTGTATCGGTGCCACCGATATCCGTCGGCGCATCGAGCCGCCGTCGGCCGGTGGGCGACCGGCCGGATCTCGACCTCGGCGAGTGGCGCATGTGGTTCACCCCTTCCTGGCCATCCGACGGCCAGCGCTGGGTGGACGTGGCGGCCGCGCCGTCAGGCGGAGATGACCCCCACGATGATCTGCTCCAGTCGGGCCCGGGCGGCCGGATCAACGACGCCCGCGGCATCGAGCTCGGCGAGCGCCTCATCACGGTATCGGCGGGCTTCGTTGCGGGTGTACTCGCGGGCGCCGACGCGCTCCAGGATCGCGACGATCTCGGCCAGCTCGGCCTGGGTCGGTTCCGGAGCTGCGTACAGCTCGAGCAGGCGCGCGCGGTCGTCGGGTCCGGCGTGTTCGGCTGCGTAGATGACCGGCAGCGTCTTCTTCTTGTGGGCGACGTCCGAGGGTGCCTTGCCGGTCGTGCGCTCCGCGCCCCAGATGCCGAGCAGGTCGTCGTTGATCTGGAACGCCAGCCCCAGGGCCCAGCCGAAGCCGCGATAGCGCGCGATCACCTCGTCGTCATCGGTGGCCAGCAGGGCACCGGCCTCGATGGAGGCGGCGATGAGCGCCGCGGTCTTTCGCCCGATCATGTCGAGGTAGCCGTCGACGGTCATGAGTTCGGCGTTCTCAGTCGTCGAGATGTCGATGTACTGGCCCTCGCACAGGGCCAGGCACGTCTCGTCGTACAGGCGCATCAGACGCAGGACCTTGCGATCGGAGAAGCCGAGGTCGGTCAATCGATGAAGGGCGATGCGGGACAGGCTGAACAGCGCGTCGCCGGTATTGATGGCCTGCGGGATACCGTGGCGTGTCCACAGGGTGGGCCGGTGTCGCCGCTCCGTATCGCCGTCCTCGATGTCATCGTGGACGAGGCTGAAGTTGTGCCCGAGCTCCACGGCGGCCGCACCGGGCAGCGCTCGACGGTGGTCGCCCGCGATCGAAGAGTATGCGAGCAGGCCGAGCAGTGGACGCATCCGTTTGCCGCCGCTCGCGCCGGATCCATCGAGGCCCAGGTGATATCGGACCATCTCGTACAGCCCGCGCGTGGACGGGTCGCGGTCGCCGACAAGGCTGACGATCTCAGCTTCCGTATCGGCGATGAGCTGGGCCAGATCGATGTCCTGCGAGGCGGTCGTCATCGTGGCGGGAGTGTACACGAAACGTGTTCGCTAC
Source organism: Chloroflexota bacterium (assembly GCA_031416295.1). Classification (GTDB taxonomy): domain Bacteria; phylum Chloroflexota; class Limnocylindria; order Limnocylindrales; family CSP1-4; genus SPCO01. Next base: position 2,765 of record JANOTJ010000177.1, on the reverse strand, counting down.
AGGTAGCCTGATTGGATGGGGCCACTTGAAGCGCGTACCAGGCCGCGCAAACGGGTGTCGGACGCCGGCGCGGGGGACGCGACCGCACCGGCGTCTTGGACGGGTACGCAGGACGCGCTCGGTCGGATGAATCGAGATCGGAGGGCGACGTTTGGCCCGCGCCAACGAGCTGGCGCCGCAGTGCCGGCATGGCGCGCTGGCGGTCGCACCCGGCAGCCCTCGGTGGTACCGTCGAAGGCGAGATGCCAGCCCCCCGTCGCTACACCACCGAAGCGATCGTCCTGTCCCGATTCGACCTTGGTGAGGCCGACCGGGTCCTGACCCTGATCACCCCGACCGGGGGCAAGATGAAGGCCATCGCCAAGGGCATCCGCCGACCCACGTCCAGGCTCGGTGGCAGCCTTGAGCCGTTTGCGGAGCTGACCGTCACGCTCGCCCGCGGCCGGACGTTCGACGTCGTGACCCAGGTCAGTGTCAGTCACGCCTGGCTGCGCCTGCGCGATGACCTGGAGAGCACGGCCACCGCCTGGTACCTCGCCGAGCTCGCCGACCGAAGCCTCGAGGAACGGCACGCTGCGGAGCCGCTGTACGCGCTGCTCCGACGCGCCTACGAGCTGCTCGACGCCGGGATGGCGCCAGGCAGGGTCGCGCGCTGGTACGAGGTCCACCTGCTCGACGAGCTGGGCATGCGCCCCGAGGTGGATCGATGCGTGGAGTGCGACCGGGTCCTCGAGTCCGATGAGCGCTTCCGCTGGGTGCCGCCGCTCGGTGGCGTCGTCTGCGAGCGCTGTCCGGGGCCGCCCCACGAGCGGACCGGATTGACCCTCGAGGGCCTCAAGGTCCTGAAGGCCTACCAGCGCCTGGACATCGAAGCGCTCGCCGCGTTGCGCATCGCGCCGTCGGTCGAGGCCGAGGTCGAGGTCGCCCTGCGCGACTTTGTTCGCGGCGCGCTCGAGCGCGAAGCTCGATCGCTCGCGTTCCTTGACGAGGTACGCCACGTTCCGGTCGCGAGCGCGGTCCAGGGCACGCCCGTGTCGTCGCGATGACCTTCGATGCGACGACCCCCGCCGGAATCCGCGCCATGGAGCGCCTGGCCACCGAGCGGATCGGCTGGCTGACGAGCGTGACCCCTGACGGCCAGCCACAGGCGTCCGCAGTCTGGTTCCTGTGGGAGGACGGTGAGGTCCTCGTCTACTCGCACCGGCGCGCGCCCCGGAACGGCAACATCGAGGACAACCCGCGGGTCGCCTTCAATCTGCACACCGACGCCGGGGGCGGCGACTACGTCTCGATGGAGGGCACCGCCCGGTTCGAGTCCGAGCATCCGCCGAGTTCCGAGGTCCCCGCCTACCAGGCCAAGTACCGCGAGATGATCGAGGGCTACGGCTGGACACCGCAGTGGTTCGACGGGGAGTACCCGGTCGTGCTCAAGATCACGCCCACGCGCTGGCGCTTCGGCTGAGGTAGCATCTTCGGGCAAGCCATCCCGCGCGGCCCTTCCACGGTCGCGTATCAGCGGAGTCCCACCCTGTGAGCACCCAGTCTGCCGGCCCGTCCGGCTCGCCCGAAGCTGACGTCGCGCCCGCCGTGCGCGACCTCGACACCATCGTCTCACTGTCCAAGCGGCGCGGCTTCATCTATCCCTCGTCGGAGATCTACGGCGGGATCAACGCCGTGTGGGACTACGGGCCCCTCGGCGTCGAGCTCAAGAACAACGTCAAGCGCGCCTGGTGGCGGGCGATGGTCCAGGAGCGCGACGACATCGTGGGCCTGGACGCCGGGATCCTGATGCACCCGCAGGTCTGGGTGACGTCCGGGCACGTCGGCTCGTTCAGCGACCCGCTGGTGGAGTGTCAGACCGACAAGCGCCGCTTCCGGCTCGACGAGTTGCCCGGCGCCGAGCACCTGACCGCGACCGAGCTCCAGGATCCGACGATCGTGGAGCGCCTCGGTCTGCGCTGCCCGGCGGATGGCGGCCCGCTCTCGGCGCCGCGTCGGTTCAACCTGATGTTCAAGACGTTCATGGGCCCCGTGGAGGAGGACGCCACGGTCGTCTACCTGCGCCCGGAGACCGCCCAGGGCTCGTACGTCAACTTCAAGAACGTCCAGCAGTCGTCACGCAAGAAGCTGCCGTTCGGCATCGCCCAGGTTGGCAAGTCCTTCCGCAACGAGATCTCGCCCGGCAACTTCGTGTTCCGGATGCGCGAGTTCGAACAGATGGAGATGCAGTACTTCGTCCGCCCCGAGGCGGAGGCGGCCGCCGCATTCGAGGCGTGGCTGCCCAGGCGCCGGGCCTGGTACGAGCGCTACGGCGTGACGCCCTCGCGGCTCCGACTGCGCGAGCACGCGCCGGATGAGCTGGCCCACTACGCCAAGCAGGCCATCGACATCGAATATCGGTTCCCGTTCGGCTGGAAGGAGCTCGAGGGCGTCCACAATCGCGGCGACTTCGACCTGTCTCGGCACAGCGAGGCAAGCGGCGAGAACCTGGAGTACTTCGACCAGGCGACCAACGAGCACGTCATCCCGTGGATCGTGGAGACCGCCGCCGGGGCGGACCGCGCGGCCTTCACCTTCCTGATCGACGCGTATCGCGAAGAGGAGGTCCGCGGCGAGACGCGGGTCTCGCTGGCCCTGCACCCCGACCTCGCCCCGTACAAGGTGGCCGTGCTCCCGCTGCTCAAGAAGCGGCCGGAGATCGTGGAGCTGTGCCACAGGATCAAGGCCGACCTGCAGCGCCACACGATGGCCGTCTACGACGACAC
>JANOTJ010000176.1:0-10905 GCA_031416295.1 Chloroflexota bacterium | reverse complement strand
CACCTGGGCGTGAACCGTAGGCGGCGTCCCAGCGGCGCTCCGGGTACCATCCGCGGACGGCCCTCCCGCCGGGAGCCACGGGCGACGCGCACGTCGCCTCCGGACGGGATTCGGGCCACATCGTCATGTCCGGAGGCAGTTGGTGAAGCTCGTGGTCGGGCTCGGGAACCCGGGCTCGCAGTACGCAGGTACCCGCCACAACGTCGGCTGGCTGGTCGTGGATCGCCTTGCGGAACGCGCCGGCTGGTCCGGTCGCGGGCGTCAGCGTGACAGCTCGAACGTGGTCGGCGGCCGCTATCGCGGCATGGACCTGACCCTGGTCAAGCCGCTGACCTATATGAACGATTCCGGGCTGGCGGTGCGCAAGGTGCTGGCTCGTGACCACGCGCCGCTGTCCGACCTGCTGATCGTGGCGGATGACTTCGCCCTGCCCTTCGGCAAGCTCCGCTTCCGCGAGGCTGGCAGCCACGGCGGCCACAACGGCCTGCGCTCGATCATCGAGGAGATGGGCACCGAGAAGTTCAGTCGGCTGCGCGTCGGCATCGGCGATCCCGTCCGGGACGCCCGCGACCACGTCCTCTCCACGTTCATGGCCGATGAGGCCCAACGCCTCGACGAGCTGCTCGATGCGGCCGCAGATGCCGCGGAGGCCTGGGCCCGCGACGGAACGAGCAAGGCGGCCAATCGCTTCAACACGTTCCAGCTGCGCGAGGCGGATGCCACGCGCCTGGCGGCCCCGGGCGACGTTGACGGGCCACCCGACGCGTCGGGCGTGCGGCGCACGAAGACCGGCTGGCGGCGCGTCCTGCCCGGCAAGCATGGCTCGGAGCCGGCGGGCCCTGAAGGCCCCCGCGATGCCTGAGCGCCCAGAGTCGACGGCGCCCCGATCGATCCGCGGCCGCAACAGCCGTGATCGACGCATCGGCGAGCGCATCGCCGAGGAGTGGGCGGATCGGGGCCGCGCGCCGGGGGTCACGGAGGCGAGCGAGCGGGACTTCGATGTCGCCGAGGTGGACGCCGAGGTCGAGGACGAACGAGCCGCCGCCGAGCGAGCCGCCGCGACGACTGCGCGGCCGAAGCGGCCACGCCCCGTCGAGCGCAAGGGCGGCGGCCATCGACTGCCCGATCTGTCGGCACTCCCGCGGCTGCTGACGGCGACCGGCTCGTTCGCAGCCCTCCGCGAGCGTCTCGGGACGCCTGCCGACCTCGGCCGGGTCGGGCGCCACGCCGGGCTCGTGGCCGTGCCCCACGGCGCCAAGTCGTACCTTGCCGCGGCTCTGGCCTCGGCTGAGCCCCTGGTCTGGATCGCCCGGGACTCGGAGATCGCCGATCGCGTCGTGGACGAACTCGGCGCCTGGCTCGGCGACCCGACCCTGATCGCGAGCCTCCAGCCCCGGACCGCGCTCGCCTACGAGCGTAGCGAGCTCGTCGCCGACGAGACGGCGGCGAGGGTGGCCGCACTGGCGGCATGGCGGAGCGGCCGGGCGCGCGTGCTCGTGGCCAGTGTCCAGGCGCTCCTCCAGCACACCCTCGCCCCCGAGGATCTGCCGGCGACACCGCGCGAACTCCGGGTCGGCGCCAGAGTCCACCAGGACGCGCTCCTCCATGAGCTGCTCGACCTTGGCTACAGCCCGGTCATGGAGGTGGCCGGCCGCGGCGAGTTCGCGAGGCGCGGCGGGATCGTGGACATCTTCCCGCCATCGCTGGACCTGCCCATCCGGGTCGAGTCGTTCGGTGACGAGATCGACTCGCTGCGCGCCTTCGACCCGACCGACCAGCGCACCGTCGCACGCATCGAGAGCGCCGTGCTGCTGCCCGCGTCCGAGTTCCTGCTTCCGTCCACGGGCGTGGCCGCGATCCGCGAGCGCCTGGGGCGGGCCGCGTCCAGGCTCGGGGAGCGCCTCGCCTCGGATCTCGCGCGCTTCGAGGGCTGGTCCGACGATCCGCTGCGGCCGGCGGTCGAGCCGGGATCTGCGACACGAGATGCGGCAGGAGCCGCGACGCGAGATGCGCCCGCGCCCACGTCGGGTTCGCGGGCCCTCGCCGTCGGCGACGCAGCGGAGATCTGGGCGCCGTTCCTTGCGCCTGCCACCGGGTTCGACCACATCCCGGTGGGCACGCTCCTGGTCCTCGATGAGCCGGGCGACATCGCCGAGGCCGCTGCCTCGCTGTGGCGCCAGGCCGACGAGCGACGCGGCGAGCTGACGACCGCGGGCGATCTGCCTCTCGAGTGGCCGCCGACGTACCTCCCGCCGCGGGACTGGAAGGGTCGTCTGGTCGCATCCCGGACCCTGGAGCTGACCTGGGAGTCGGAGGCGCCGCGCGACGTCGCGATGGCGGCCGGACTGCGCAGCTCGGGTGATCCCTTCGGCTGGCGCGAGCCGACCCTGCCGCCAGGACGCACCGCCCGCCTGGCGGATGCCGTCGGCACCTGGCTCGAGGACGGCGCGCGCCTGGTCATCGCCAGCGACCAGGCCCCGAGGCTCGTTGACGTGCTCGATGAGGCCGGCCATCCGGTCGCGATCGTCGAGACCCTGGCCGAGCCCCCGCCGCCGGGGGCCATCGCGCTCGTCGGGCGCAGCCTCAACGGCGGATTCGTGGGCGGTCCGGACGGGCTCGCCTTCGTGACCGACCGGGAACTGTTCGGGAGCGTGCGCGTCCGTCGTCCCAAGGCGCTCCGCCGGGTCGTCCCCCGGGACATCATCGAGCGTTTAAACGAGGGCGACCTCGTCGTGCACATCGACCACGGCGTCGCGCGCTACGAGCAGATGCTGCGACGTGGAGCGAGCGGCGAGGAGCGCGACTACCTCGAGCTCTCGTTCGCCTCGGGCGACCGGATCTTCGTCCCGGTCGAGCAGATCTCGCGGGTAACCCGCTACGCCGGCGGGGAGCGGCCGCAGCTCAGCAAGCTCGGCGGCACGGAATGGCTGCGGGCCAAGCAACGGGTCCGCAAGGCCGTCGCGGCACTCGCCGACGACCTTCTCGTGCTGTACGCCGCGAGGGCGCGCGCCCTGGGCCACGCCTTCGACGCCGACACGCCCTGGCAGGCGGAGCTCGAGGCCTCGTTTCCGTACGAGGAGACGGTGGATCAGCTACGCGCCACGGCCGAGGTCAAGGCCGATATGGAGCTCGGCCGGCCGATGGACCGCCTGGTCGTCGGCGATGTGGGCTACGGCAAGACCGAGGTCGCGCTGCGGGCTGCCTTCAAGGCCACCCAGGACGGCAAGCAGGTCGCCGTCCTCGTGCCCACGACGGTCCTCGCGGCCCAGCACCACACGACGTTCAGCCAACGCTTCGCGGCGTTCCCGCTGGAGGTCCGCCTGCTGTCCCGGTTCGTGTCCGCGAAGGACCAGGCGGCGGCCCTGGCGGGCCTCGCGGACGGGACCGTGGACGTCGTCATCGGCACGCATCGGCTGCTCAGCAAGGACGTCACGTTCAAGGACCTCGGGCTCGTCGTCGTCGACGAGGAGCAGCGCTTCGGGGTGGCCGCCAAGGAGCGCCTGAAGCAGCTCCGGCGCGAGGTGGACGTGCTGACTCTGTCGGCCACGCCTATCCCAAGGACCCTCAACCTGGCCATGGCCGGCATCCGCGACCTGTCCGTCATCGAGACACCGCCCGAGGACCGGCTACCCATCCAGACCCGGGTCGCAGAGGCGTCGGCAGGGCTCGTCCGCGACGCGATCCTGCGCGAACTGGATCGTGGCGGGCAGGTCTTCTACGTCCACAACCGGGTGGAGACCATCGAGGCGCAGGCCGAACAGCTTCGGCGGATGCTGCCCGACGCGCGGGTGCTCGTCGGCCACGGCCAGATGCCCGAAGGCACCCTGGAGAAGGTCATGATCGCCTTCGCCGATGGGGCCGCCGATGTCCTCGTGTGCACCACGATCATCGAATCGGGATTGGACATCCCGAACGCCAACACGATCGTCATCGATCGCGCGGACACGCTCGGCCTGGCCCAGCTCTATCAGCTTCGCGGGCGAGTGGGCCGCTCGGCCCGGCGCGCGTACGCGTACCTGCTGTATCGACGCCGCGAGCGACTGTCGGACGAGGCCCGCAAGCGGCTGCAGGCGATCTTCAACGCCTCGGAACTGGGCGCGGGGTTCCAGATCGCCCTGTCCGACCTCGAGATCCGGGGTGCCGGCAACATCCTGGGCGGCGAGCAGTCGGGGCACATGGCCGCCGTCGGCTTCGACCTGTACTCCAGGATGCTGGCCGAGGCGGTCGAGGAGGAGAAGGCCAAGCGCGAGGGCCGCGCTCCGAGGATGGAGGCGCCCCAGGCCGTCGTGGACCTGCCCGTCGACGCGCACCTGCCCGACGACTATGTGGCCGACGAGGCCCAGAAGCTGGAGCTCTATCGGCGCCTGGCGCGGGCTCGCACGAGCGGCGACATCGCCGCGTTCCGCCAGGAGCTCGCCGATCGATTCGGCCCACTGCCGCAGGCCGTCCTGCGCCTGGTCGAGGTGGCCGAGCTCCGACTCGCGGCCGAGACCGCGGGCATCGGGACCATCTCGCGGGAGGGCGGCTGGCTCATCGTCCGGTTCGGGACGGCGCTGACTCGGTCCTCGGTCATGACCCTGCTCGGCGATGGCGGCCTGCCCGGGGTCAAGGCCGGCGACATCGTCATCGGCACGAACCAGGTCCGCGTCCGCGCCCCCGCGGCGCCGGTCCGTGCCTGGCAGCTCACCCAGGCCATCGTGGCTCGCCTGGGGCTCGCGGATCGCCCGACTCAGGGGCAGACGACCGCGGCAGATGCGTAGACCACCCCGGCGTCGTCCTGGAAGTCGGCACTGCACCGTCCGACACCGGCTGCATCGGTCAGGACGAGGCGCGCCGCACCCCCGGCCTCGAGGGGCAGACCTGTAACGATCACCGCGCCCCAGCGGAGGCACCCGTCGGCGCTGATCGACGGGTCGGAGCGACATTCGATGATGCGATCGCCGGCCGGGGTCGAGAGGGTGACCTCGGTCGTCATCGAGGTCGTCTGGAGATAGTCGCACCCGCCGACGACCAGCGCCCCGACGAGCGCGAGCTCCGCGGTCCGCCCGGCGAACGTGCGGCCCTTCATCCGATTCTCCCGCTCCTGTACGCCTTGGACGCATGACGTTCCGGAGGCCGAGATAGTTGCGAACGACGGCCCGGGGCGGTCGCGACGGACCTGCGCCACACTTGGACCATGTCGCTCAGCCAAGCCGCGAATGCGCGGCCCCGCACGCCCCGGCCCGACGGCGACGGACTGTGGTCGCCCGGACGTCGCAGCCTGACTGGCGGCCTGGTCCTGACCGTCACCCTGGTCGCCTTTGAGGCGCTCGCGATCTCGACCATCATGCCCGTCGTCGCCGACGACCTCGGCGGCATCGAGCTGTACGGCTGGGTATTCACCGCGTTCATGCTCGCGTCGCTGATCGGCATCGTCGTGTCCGGTGCGCTCATCGATCGGCGAGGCCTGGGCCTGCCGTACGCGGCCGGGCTCGGGCTCTTTGCCATTGGCCTGGTCATCGGCGGCCTCGCGCCATCGATGCCGATTTTGGTCGCGGCCCGGTTCATCCAGGGACTCGGTGCCGGGGCCATTCCGCCGATCGCCTACGTGGCCATCGGCCGGCGGCTGCCGGAACACCTGCGGCCCCGGATGTTCGCAACGCTCTCCACGGCCTGGGTGCTGCCGGGCGTCATCGGCCCGGCGATCGCCGGGATCGTCACCGACGTCATCGACTGGCGCGCCGTCTTCCTCGGGCTGCTGCCGATCCTGGCCGTCGCGGCGGCCATCTCGTTCCGGTCCGTGGCCGCCATCGGCCCCGCCGTTCGTGCCGCGGGCGAGGAGGCCAGCGCGTCCGCCTCGATGCGCCGCCGGCTGCCCCTGGCCCTGGCCGTCGCGGCCGGCACGGGCCTGGCCCTCGCCGGCCTCTCCGCCGGCGACCCACGGGCGACCGTCGCCCTGCTCTTGATCGGCCTTGCGCTCGGGTTGCCGGCGCTCGCGAGGCTCACGCCCGCAGGCACCTTGCGCGCGGCACGCGGCCTCCCGGCGGCCGTGCTCATCCGCGGGATCCTGACCTTCGCCTTCTTCGGGGTGGAGGCGTACGTGGCTCTGACCCTCGTGGACTTGCGCGGGCTGACGGTGACCCAGGCGGGCATCAGCCTGACCGCGGCGACCGTGACCTGGACCGCGGGTTCATGGATCCAGTCGCGCTACGCAGCGCGCGTCGTGCCGGAACGGTTCATCAGCATCGGCCTCGTGGTGCTCGTCGCCGGCCTAGCGGCGTTCGCCGCTGTCCTGCACCCCGACGTGTCGCCGTGGCTGTCCATCCCAGCCATCGGTATCGCCGGGCTGGGCATGGGTCTTGCCTACTCGCCCACGACGCTCATCGTCCTCCGCCGGGCGGGCCCTGCCGAACAGGGCGCCGCCTCGGCCGCGTTGTCCCTCACCGATTCGCTGGGGACGGCCCTGGGAACGGGCGTGACGGGCGCCCTTGTGGCGGCGTCCGTCCGCGCCGGCGGCGAGCCAGCGGGCGGCCTCGCCATCGGGTTCGCGGTGGCTGTCGCGGTGGCTGTCGTCGGGCTCGCCCTGAGCGGTCGCCTCCGCGCGCCGTGGGAGTCGAGCGTCGAGGTGACCGCAGGATCGCTCGCTGTCCCGATAGCCGACGCGCATGGATGAGCCCGTCGGGGTGGGTCCGGGCCCGTCTCGCTCCATGCCTGCGGTAGACTTCGGGCGCCCACCCCACCCGATGGAGGTCCCACCGCCGATGTCCGCCGAAGCGTTGCGCGAGCGGATCCGTGAGATCCCCGATTTCCCGAAGCCCGGGATCCTGTTCTACGACATCACCACGCTGCTCAAGGACCCCGTCGCCTACAAGGAATCCATCAACCTGATGCTCGAGCCCTACGAGGGCGAACACATCGATCTGGTCGTCGGCATGGAGTCTCGCGGGTTCATCTTCAGTGCCCCGATGGCCTACAAGCTGGACGCCGGGCTCGTGCCTGTCCGCAAGCTCGGAAAGCTGCCGGCCGAGACGATCACCGTCGAGTACGCGCTCGAATACGGGTCGAACACCCTGGAGATCCATCGCGACGCGATCCAGCCCGGCCAGAAGGTCCTGATCGTGGATGACCTGCTGGCCACGGGCGGCACGGTCAAAGGCACCATCGAGCTCGTCGAGCGCCTGCGCGGCGAGGTCGTGGGCCTGGGCTTTCTCGTCGAGCTCGACTTCCTGAAGGGCCGCGACCGCCTCGAGGGGCGTCGGGTCAACAGCGTCGTCAAGTACTGACCCGGTCCCGCTCGGCGCACGACCGGAAGGCTCCAGGCATTGACTGACCGAAGCGACCACGCACCCGAGCCACTCGGCGCACCCGAGCCGGCGCCCGAGCCGGCGCCCGAGCCGCCTGGCGCACCCGAGCCGGCACCCGAGCCGCTTGGCGCACCCGCGCTGGCGCCCGTGGCCCTGGCGCCCGTGGCCCCGGCGACGCCCGGCGCGGAACTTGGCCGGCGGCGCTTCTTCCGGCAGTTCGCGGGCGACCTGTTCCAGTCGGCGGCGACCGTGGTCGGGGCCGCGCAGGCCCTCCAGCGCGCCTCGGCCGAGGCGGCCGGCGCGATCCTCGATCCGGAGTCGCTCGGTGGAGTCGGGAACGGTAGCGCCGCCACGGCGGTCGCTGGGTCAGAGGCGATCCAGGGTCCGCCGACCGGGTTCCGCACGCCCTTCCGCGAGGAAGGCTCGGTCCTCCACATCATCGATCAGCGCAAGCTTCCCGAGGTCCTCGAGGAGTACCACGCGAAGTCCGCGGCAGAGGCGGCCTTCGCCATCCGCGAGATGATCGTCCGGGGCGCCCCGGCAATCGGGCAGGTCGCGGCGATCGGGCTGGCCCTGACCGGCGCCAAGCTCGTGACGACCCGGCCGTACGCGCGTCGCGCGACGCTCCGGGGAGCGGCCAACGCGCTGCGCAATGCCCGACCGACGGCCGTGAACCTGCGTTGGGCCGTGGACCGGATGATGGCCGCCTACGAATCGGTGGGCGACCTGTCCGAGGACGGGGACGCCATCGCCCGGGCCATGCGCGCTGAAGCCGATGCCATCGTGGCCGAGGCGACCGAGGACCACGGACGGCTCGCGGCGTTCGGGCGCGATGCCCTGGACTACCCGGCGGACCGTCCCCTGCGGATCCTCACCCACTGCAACGCCGGGCCGCTGGCGTGCGGGCAGTTCGGGACGGCACTGGGCGTTGTCCAGGCGGCCCACTACGCCGAACGGGACCTGCACGTCTGGGTGGGCGAGACGCGACCGTATCTCCAGGGCGCGCGGCTGACGACCTGGGAGCTCGCCCAGGCCGGTGTGCCCCACACGCTCATCCCGGACGTCGCGGCCGGGCACCTGATGGCCACTGGCGAGGTCGATGTCGTGCTCGTTGGCGCGGACCGGATCGCGGCAAATGGGGACACGGCCAACAAGGTTGGCACGTACACCCTGGCCGTCCTCGCGCAGCGCCATGGGATCCCGTTCTACGTGGCCGCCCCGATCAGCACGGTCGATCTCGCGACGGAGGAAGGGTCCGCCATCCCGATCGAGGAGCGCAAGGCCAACGAGGTCCTGTACGTCCGCGGCGTCCGCATCGCGCCGCCCGACACGGAGGTCCGGAACCCGGCCTTCGACGTGACCCCGGCGGATCTGATCAGTGGCATCGTCACCGACGAGGGCGTCGTCCGGGCGCCCTACATCGAGGGTTTGGCGGAGGCGGTCGCGCGCCGCGACGCACGACGACTCACCTCGGGCGGTTCCCCCTTCGGCGCCTCGTCGCGACCCGCACCGGTCGTCGAGGTCGCCGCCGCCGGCATCAGCGCCGAGGCCGCGCGAGAGGCGACCGTGCCCGAGGCGGCCGCCGCTGAGCCGGCCCTCCCCGAGGCCGCCTCCGAGGCCGCGTCCTGATGGCCAGCATCGTCATCGGCCGCCGCTCGGCGACCGTCGCCCGGCCCATCGCCGACCGCGCCCTGCTGCGCGCCTTCCTCGAGCAGGACCGGCTCTACGCGGCCTACGCTATCTGCGACCTCGAGGATCGAGAGTTCGGACGCACCCGCTGGGCGGCCGCCTTCGATGGTGACGCCCTGACCGCCGTCGGCCTCGAGTACACGGGGCCCACGCCCCAGCCGCTGTTCACACTGGGGCACCCGGACGGGATCGCGGCGATCCTGCGCGACGTCATCCGGCCGCGGGCCGCGTACATCGCCGCGCGGACCGCGATGCTGCCCGCAGTGGAGGCCTATTACCGGGTCGATCCGGGCCCCCAGATGATCCGGATGTGGGTCGATCTGGCGCGCTTCAGGCCGTATCCCGCGACCGTCGCGCGACTCCTCCCGGTCGAGATCGGCGAGCTCAACCGGCTGTACCAGCTGGGCTTTGCGTCGTGGCTGGCCTCGAGCGCCATCGCCGACGGCCTTTACTACGGGTTGCGCGTCAACGGCCAGCTGGTGGCTGCGGCCGGGACGCACGTCATCAGTCCCACGGCCCGACTCGCGGTCGTGGGCAACGTGCTCACCCATGTCGACTTCCGGGGCCGCGGCTTCGCGACGGCGGCGACCGGCGCCGTGACCGCGGAGCTGCTCCGGACCTGCGACCAGGTGGTCCTCAACGTTCGGGCGGATAATCCCCCGGCCATCAACGCCTACCGACGCCTGGGCTATGTGGAGCACGCTCGTTTCGAGGAGCGGCTCATCCATCGTCTCGGCTCGCCCTGGCCCGACCTGACCGCGCCGTTGCGGCGCCTGTTCACGCGCAAGGAGACCACCCGCCCATGAGTGCCACTGCCGCCCTGCCCGCCCACGACGTGACCGACCTCGGCCTCGCCGGCGAGGGCGTCCGCCGCATCGAGTGGGCTGAGCGCGAGATGCCCGTCCTGCGCCTCATCCGTGCGCGCTTCGAGCGCGACCGTCCGCTCGAGGGCCTGCGCATCGGCGCCTGCCTGCACGTCACGACCGAGACGGCCAACCTCATGCGCACGCTCAAGGCCGGCGGCGCCGAGGTCGTGCTGGCCGCGTCCAACCCGCTGTCGACCAAGGACGATGTCGCGGCCGCGCTCGTGGCCGAATACGGCATCGCGACGTTCGCGCGGCGTGGCGAGGACCGCGACACCTACTACGCGCACCTCAACGCCGTCGCCGACACGCGGCCGCAGATCACCATGGACGATGGCTGCGATCTCGTGTCGCTGCTCCACAGCGAGCGCCCCGACCAGGTCAAGGACGTCCTGGCCGGCACGGAGGAAACGACGACCGGGGTCATCCGGCTCAAGGCGATGGCCGCCGACGGCGCCCTCGGCTTCCCGGTCGTGGCGGTCAACGAGGCCCAGACCAAGCATCTCTTTGACAACCGCTACGGCACGGGCCAGAGCACCGTGGACGGCATCCTGCGCGCGACCAACATCCTGATCGCCGGGCGCAAGGTCGTCATCGCCGGCTACGGCTGGGTGGGCAAGGGCATCGCCTCCCGCATGGACGGCCACGGCGCGCACGTTGCGATCGTCGAGGTCGATCCGGTCCGCGCCCTGGAGGCGCTGATGGACGGCTTTGCCGTGATGAGCCACGCCGACGCCGCTCGCTGGGGCGAGCTGTTCGTGACCGCGACGGGCAACCTCAACGTCTTCCGGCGCGAGCACTTCGAGGCGATGAAGGACGGCGCGATCATGGCCAACTCCGGCCATTTCGATGCGGAACTGGACTTGGCGGCCCTGCGCGCCCTCGCCGAGGGCCACGTCCGCGAGGTCCGCGAGAACGTCCAGGAATTCGACCTCGGCGGGAAGAAGCTGAACCTCATCGCCGAGGGTCGCCTCGTGAACCTCGGCGCAGCCGAGGGCCACCCGGCCGCGGTCATGGACATGAGCTTCGCCAACCAGGCCCTGTGCGCCGAGTACGTCGCGCTCCACCAC
>JANOTJ010000175.1:0-5075 GCA_031416295.1 Chloroflexota bacterium | reverse complement strand
GATATCCCGGAGAAGTCCGCGGCCGGCGCCGGCGGCGGTCACGGTCACGACGGCGGAGGGATGGACTTCTAGTCCCGCGACCAACGTTCGTTCGGGCGACGGCCCCCGGCGCTTCGGCGCCGGGGGCCGTCGCATGTCCGCGAGGGTCCGCGAGGCCCGGCGTTTGACAGGAATGGGCGGGGCGGGGAGGCTGGCGGCATGACACGACGCATCCCGACCACGTTCCTGACCGTCGCCCTGCTGCTCGCCGCGTGCGGCGGCGAGGCGACCAGGCCCGAATTGACCGACCCGACCGAGATCCTCACCGCCGCTGCCGAGCAGGCCGCGGCCGCCCAGGGCGTCCACCTGAACCTGACCGCCGAAGGCAGCCTGGCCATCGACCTCACCGGGGCCGGTGGCGCGCCGATCGATCTCACGGGGTCCACCGCGGCCGCCGACATCGACCTGCGCGGTGGCGATGCCAGGCTGACCTTCGAGCTGCCGTCGCTGCTCGGGTTGCGTGGCGAGCTGCTCTCGGTCGACGGCGCGAGCTACCTCAAGACCACGTTGACCGGCGCACAATACCAGGTCATGAACGGCCTCCCGGACCTCTCCGGCGGTACGGACGGCTCAGCCGATCCGAGCGCCACCCCCGACGCCCGCGCCATCGCGGCGATGGTCACCGCCCTGACCGACATCCTGCGCCGACCGGGCGTGGACCCGCTCAAGGGGGCTGATGTCGAATGCGGCGGGAAGACCTGTTACACGGTCACCATCGATCTGACCGCCGAGGAACTGGCGACGCTTATGGCTGACGCCGGGACCGACGGCCTGCCGTTGCCGGGCGGCCTGCCCATCCCGATCCCGGAGCTTGGCGACGCCGACGTGGCCCTGACCGTCCTCGTGACCAAGGACACCAACGACCTGGCCTCGCTCCAGGCCGTCATCACGTTCGGGGCTGCCGACGAGCTGACCCTCGACCTGACCTTCAGCAAGTGGGGGACGTCGGTGACCGTGGAGGCTCCGCCGGCGGACCAGGTCAAGGGCGGCGGGTGACGAAGGCCCGGGTGACGAAGGCCCGGGCGACGAAGGCCCGGGTGACGAAGGCCCGGGTGAGCGCCCGGACCTAGAATGGCGGGGTGAGCCCCACCTCCCGTCGCCGCCGCAGCGACCCCACGCTGGACGACGCCAGCGCACACGTCGGCACCCGCCTGGACGAGCCCGACGAGCCGCTCGACGTGGCCGTTCCTGACGAGCCCGAGTGGTTGCGCGACGGGGCCGCCTCGGCCCGGGCCGGCGCACCCAGGGCCGGCGCACCCGGGAGCGGCGCACCCGGGAGCGGGGAAGCCGGGAATACCTCCCGCGATCCGGACGCCCAGCCGTCGCCCGTGGCCGACCCTGCGGCCATCGCCGCGCGTCGTGCCGCACGGGCCGAGGAGATCGTCCGGGCTCTCAACCCGGAACAGGCCCGCGCGGTCACCACGACCGAGGGCCCGCTCCTGATCCTGGCCGGGGCGGGCTCCGGCAAGACCCGGGTCCTGGCCCATCGGATCGCGTATCTCGTGGGCGTGAACGGTGTGGCCCCATGGCAGATCCTCGCGGTCACGTTCACCAACAAGGCCGCCGCGGAGCTGCGCGAGCGGATCATCAGCCTCGTCGGCGAGGGTGGCCGGGACGTGCAGGCGGGGACCTTCCATGCGCTCTGCGCGCGCGTCCTGCGCCAGGACGGCGAGGCCATCGGGATCAGCCGCCGGTTCGTCATCTACGACACGGACGACCAGCAGGCGCTGATGAAGCAGATCCTGCGCGAGCAGGACCTGCCACTCACCGGCGAGTTCCGGCCGAGCGCCGTCCTGGGCGCCATCTCGCGGTCCAAGAACGAGATGCTCGATCCGACGTTCCTGACCGAGAACGCCACGAACCATCGCGAGCGGACCATCGCGCGCCTCGCGACCCGCTACCAGGAGCGCCTGCGCGCCGCCGGGGCGGTCGATTTCGATGACCTCCTGCTGGAGGCGGTGCGGCTCTTCCAGGAGGCACCCGCGGTGCTCGCCCGCTACCAGGCTCGCTGGCGCTACCTGCACGTGGACGAATACCAGGACACCAACCGGGCGCAGTACCTGTGGATCCGGGCGCTCGCGGACACCCACCACAACCTGTGCGTCGTCGGCGACGATGACCAGTCCATCTATTCGTGGCGGGGCGCAGACCTGCGCAACATCCTCGACTTCGAGCGCGACTGGCCCACGACGGCGGTCGTGAAGCTTGAGCGCAACTACCGTTCGACCCAGCTCATCCTCGATGCGGCGCACGCCGTCGTCTCGCGCAACACGGCGCGCAAGGACAAGAAGCTCTGGACCGAGATCGCGGGCGGGACCAAGATCCAGCGCTTCGAGGCCTACAACGAGGAGGAGGAGGCCGAGTGGATCGCCCGCCAGGTCGAGGGCCTCGTGGGCGGGCGGGGGAGTGTCCTGACCCGGCGCGCCGACGACGACGAGGCGGACATGCGCTTCCGCGCCCGCGACATCGCGGTCATGTACCGGATGAACGCCCAGTCCCGGGCCATCGAGGAATCGTTCCTGCGCTACGGCATCCGCTACCAGCTCGTCGGCGGGACCCGGTTCTACAGCCGACGCGAGGTCAAGGACGCACTGGCGTACCTGCGCATCCTGCGCTCGGACACGGACAGCGTGAGCTTCGAGCGGATCATCAACGTGCCGGCGCGGGCGATCGGCGACAAGACCGTCGAGGTCCTGCGCGCGGCGGCGCTCCAGGTCGACCCGGCGACCGGCGAACCCGGTTCGACGTGGTCAGCCATCGAGCGCGCGGCGCAGGGTGAGCTGCCGGCCATCGTCGCCCGGACGCGCGTGGCCCTGGCCGAGTTCGCGTCACTGGTACGCAGGCTGCGCTCGCGGATCGGGGTCCTGCCGTTGCCGGAGTTGCTCGATGAGGCGCTCGAGCTGTCGGGCTACCGGGCCATGCTCGCCGACGGCTCGGAGGACGGCGAGGAGCGCTGGGCAAACCTGCTCGAGCTGCGCTCGGTGACGACCCGCTACGACGATCTCGCGCCCGAGGATGCTCTGGACCGCCTGCTCGAGGAGACGGCCCTCGTCGCCGACCAGGATTCGTACGAGGGCGATGCCGACGCCGTGACCCTCATCACCCTCCATGCCGCCAAGGGCCTCGAGTTCCCGGTGGTGTTCATCGCCGGGCTCGAGGAAGGCCTCTTTCCGCACAGCCGCGCGCTCGATGACGAACGCCAGCTCGAGGAGGAGCGCCGCCTCGCCTACGTGGGCATCACCCGGGCGAAGCGTCGGCTGTACCTGTCTCACGCCTGGCGACGCGCCACATGGGGCATGGGCCAGGCGTCCGTCCCGTCGCGCTTCCTGTTCGAGATCCCGGCGGAGCTGATGCAGGGCCCACGGCTCGGCGGCCAGGACGCTGCCGAGGCCGGCGACCTCGACCTCGACCTCGTGTTCGGCCGGAATCGGACGAACCGCCTCAATACGCCCGTCCGTGGCGGCGGCACCCCGGCCGGCAGCACCGGCGGCGGTGCCTGGCGACGGGGCAGTGGCCGTCCCGGGGCGCCGGCGGCCGGGGAGGCCTTCCGCCCCACCCGCGACCTCGCCGCCCGCCGCGAGGCGTTCGCCGACGGCGCTCCGTCCGGGACCGTGCCCACCGGACTGCCGCCTGGACCGCCCAGCGGTCCGCCGCCCGGTCCGCCGCGGCCGACCCCACGACCCGCCCGACCGCTGATCCCGGGTGAACGCCAGTTCCGCGACGGTGATCGGGTCCATCACGCGCGCTGGGGCGACGGCATCGTGATCATGTCCAAGTTGACCCGCAGTGACGAAGAGGTCACGGTCGGCTTCAAGGACGCGCGGGTCGGACGCAAGACGATGCTGGTGAGTCTCGCCAACCTGGAATCGATCTGAGCGTGGAGCCCTTCCCGGCGCACCTCGCCCCAGGCGCTGAGGATCCCCTGGACGACGCCGCGCTCTCGCGCATCGTGGCCATCACCGAGTTCGAGGCCGTTGCCCGCGAGCGCATGGCGGCACCGTCCTACGACTACGTGGCCGGCGGTGCCTGGGACGAGCTGACCCTTGCGGAGAGCGAGACAGCGTGGCGCGCCTACCGGCTGCGGCCCCGAGTCCTCGTCGACGTGTCGGCGGTCCGAACCGCCACGACACTGCTTGGGGCCCCGGCGAGCATGCCCGTGGCCATCGCGCCCATGGCCGCCCACGGCCTCGCCAACCCGGAGGCGGAGCTGGCCACGGCGCGGGCGGCGGCTGCGGCCTCGGTGCCGTTCACGTTGTCGACCATGTCCTCCTGCTCGATCGAGGAGGTGGCGGCCGCAACGCCCGACGCGACCCGCTGGTTCCAGCTGTACACCCAGGCGGACCCTGGACGCAGCCGTGACCTCGTCGAACGGGCCGCGACTGCCGGGTACTCGGCGCTGATCGTGACCGTGGACCTGCCCCGCCTGGGCTATCGCGAACGCGACCGGCGGTCGGGCTTCGATCTCGCGGTGCCTCTCGGGAATTTCGCAGACGGGCCACCAACGCACCGGTCGATCGGCGCGACCGGGTTCGATCGCCTGGTGACGCAGGCCCATGGCGCCCTCACCTGGGCGGACCTCGACGCGATCCGGGGCTGGTCCGCGATGCCCCTCGTGCTCAAGGGCATCCTGACCGCCGAGGACGCCCGCATCGCCGTCGAGCATGGTGTGGACGGGATCGTCGTGAGCAACCACGGAGCCCGACAGCTCGATCGGGTGCTCCCTTCGATCGAGGCGCTGCCGGCCATCGCGCAGGCCGTGGACGGCCGCGCGGAGCTGCTCGTCGACGGCGGCGTGCGTCGTGGCCTTGACGTCGCGATCGCCCTGGCCGAGGGCGCGACGGGTGTCCTGATCGGCAAGCCGATCATGTGGGCGCTGGCCGCCGGCGGCCAGGCGGGGGTCGCCCGGGCGCTCGAGATCGTGCGCGAGGAGACCGAGATCGCGTTCGCCCTGCTGGGGGTCCGCGAGCCCGGGGAGGTGCGTCCGGACCACGTCCGTCGACCCCGGAACGCGACCTGAGCGACGCCGTCGCGCCGCC
>JANOTJ010000174.1:0-4973 GCA_031416295.1 Chloroflexota bacterium | reverse complement strand
CGGCGCCGCCCTCGTTGGCGCGGACCCGCGCCGCCCAGAACCCGCACAGCTCGCTGGTCGCCGCCGGGTCGGCGAGGACCGCGAACTTCTCGACGTAGGCGTCACCGTGGCGGCCGCTCTTGAGCAGGAAGTGGCCCTCGCGGAAGGCGCCCGACGCCCGGAACAGTTCCTGGGTCCGGGCCGCCACGGCGGCTCGCACGGCCAGATCCTGGACGGGCTTGATGGTCGTCACGAGGTGAATGCTAGCGGGTCGATCCGCCGGACCTCCGCCACGTCGTCGAACCCGCGATCCGGGCTGATGATCTCCGTGATGCCTTCGTGGATGCACGTCGCAACGTGGACGAGGTCGCGGGCCTGCAGATTCGGGTATCTCGCCGCAAGGTCCGGCACGCGGCGCATGAGGGCATGGGTGATCGGCAGGATCGGCGCAAAGATGTCCATCGTCTGCTCTGCGAGTGTGATCCCGATGTCGATCCGCCTGAGACTGAGGTACCGGTGCAGGATCTCCTGCACGACCTCGGCCGACGTCTCCGCGGCAAGGGCACCAGACGAGACGCGATCCATGATCCCGATGCAGGCAGCGCGGAGTGGATGGTCGCCACCGGCTGCGTACATGATCACGGCCGAGTCCACGAAGAGCGTCACCACTCACCAAGCTGGCTGCGCATGATCTGCTCCTTCATCACCTCCCAGTCGTCCACGGGAGCGTTGAGCTTGACCATCGATTCGAATGCCCGGCGGCGTGAATCCAGCCCGGGATCGACATAGGAGTCGACCGCGTCACGGATCACGGCGCCGACCGAGCGGCCCTCACGCGCGGCGATGCGCCTGAGCCTCTGGACCTGTTCCGGCGTCAGCAGGACTTGTGTGCGTTCACTGAACATGCACATACCATACCATGTACATGGCGCCGCCAAGGCCGTCGGTCACGCCGCCGGTCTCGACCCCGGGGAAGTCGACTCCTCGGCCGCTGAGGGCGCCCGGACGATGACTTTTCCCTTACAGCATCCCCAGTGCTACTACGGGCGGATAACGGCGTCGGCGGGGTCCAGATGTCACGATCCGTGCGTGGACCCGTGTGTCCCTCGCCCTGAACGCCCCGAATCAGCCGTTACCAGAAGCCACAATGCTGGTAGGGAAATTCAGGGCCTTGGTGCGCCGGGTCAGGGCACGGCGAGTTCGGCCCGCACGAGGCAGTGGTCGCCGGGGCGGCTACAGTCGGTGGCGATGGTGAGCGGGTCGAGTCCTCGCGTAAAGACGGCGTCGATGCGCAGCAGGCCGAGACCCAGCCCCTCGAATCGACTCGGCCGCCACGTCCATCCCGGGCCGAGGCCCACGGCGCGATGTACGTCCTCCAGCCCCTCCGCGAGGACCTGGTAGCCGGGTTCGGTCGGTGCCACGTTGAAGTCGCCCAGGAGCAGCACGGGCAGCGCACCGCGGAGGTCGTCGGCCAGGCGCGTGGATGATCGCCAGGGCTGCGTCGCGGTCGCTCGGGTCGTACGCGACGGGCAGGCGAAGGGCCGTCGCGGTGCCGATGGACGCCGGATACGGATCGCGATGGCCAGGTGCGCTGCGAGCAGGTTCGCCAGTCCGAGCGGTCCGCCGCGCGGACCGACCGGCGCCCCGACGACGTCCGCCAGGGCAGCGCCCGCGACGACGATCGTGGCGATGCCGCTCGGGATGGCGGCGCGGCGCATCAGGGGCGGTACTCAACGCCCTTCGCGGAAGGGGTCCCGGCACGCTTCGGGAGCGCCGTGCCGATGAGGGGATGGAACGAGGTGTGGCCGTGGGACGCGCACTCGATGGCAAGTTCGTCCACCAGGCGGACCGGGAGCGTCGGGTCGGCGAAGATCGCCGTCCCGACCTGGACCGCGACCGCGCCGACTGCCAGGAAATCAAGGACATCCGCGAGTTCGGTCACACCCCCGATGGCCACGATGGGGATGGTCACGGCCTGGGCCGCCTCGTACACGATGCGCAGCGCGACCGGCTTGACGGCCGGGCCGGACAGGCCTCCATAGATATTGCCAAGCAGCGGCCTGGTGCGGCCAGGGGCCACGGCGATGCCGCTCAGCGTATTGATGGCCGTCAGCGCGTCCGCACCGGCGTCGGCGATCGCCCGCGCGATCGGCCGGATATCGGCGACGTTCGGCGACAGCTTCACCAGCAGCGGCAGATCCGTCGCGCGCCGCACGGCCGCCGTGACCTCAGCCGCAGCCGCGGCATCGATGGCGAACTGGAGCCCGCCCTTGCCGACGTTGGGACAGCTGATGTTCAGCTCGATGCCGGCGACGCCGGGCACACCCTCAAGCCTGCGCGTGACCTCGACGTAGTCGCGCACCGATTCGCCGGCGACGTTCACGATGACCGGCACCTTCCAGGCCGCCCAGGTCGCGCTGTACTTCTGGATGACGGCATCGACGCCCGGATTCTGGAGGCCGATCGAGTTCAACATCCCGCCCGGCGTCTCGGTCACGCGCGGCGTGGGATTGCCGATGCGGGCCTTGAGCGTCGTGCCCTTGCAGCAGATCGCGCCCAGTCGATCGACGTCCACGACCTCGCCGTATTCGATCCCGTAGCCGAACGTGCCCGAGGCGACGAGGATCGGATTGGCCAGGACCAGCCCGCGCCCGAGATCGACGCTCAGGTCCACGTCCTCGGGTCGGACCGCGGGCGGCGGGACGGCTGACGGGGCGCTGCCCGTGACGGCCCTGACGGCCCCGGACCGGACCCGGGCGGGTCGTGCCGGGCTCCGAGCGACATCGGGGTCACGCTTGATGCCGCCCGGCCGTGGCGCGCCGATGATCGCCCGGCGCTTGGCCTTCACGACCAGGCACCCTCCCAGACGAGCTCCTCGGCGGCGAAGACCGGGCCCTCCCGACAGACTCGCTGGGGCGTTCCGGTGACGCTCATGACCACGCAACCGAGGCAGGCCCCGACGGCACAGCCCATGTTCTGCTCCATCGACACCTGGAGGAACGCCCTCCGTCTTGCGGCCGGCGAGCCGATGGGGTGCTGCTTGCCGCCACCGCGCTTGCGACCGAGGTTCGCAACGCCGAGGCGGTCGCGTCGGCTCGCGGCCTGCCGGGCGAGGGCCGCCAACATCAGACTCGGGCCGCAGGCGAAGGCCTGGTCGGCCCAGGCCTCGTACTCCCCGACGAGATCGGTCACGTACCCGTGATGCCCGAGGGAGCCATCGTCGGTGGCCACGACGTACTCGACCTCGTCGGGCAGCAGACTGGACGGGTAGACCTCGCGCGAACTGGCGGCACCGAACAGGATCGTGACCTGGCGCCCGTCCCGGATCGCCTGGTCGGCCAGCATCCGGACGCCGGCGATGCCGAGACCCCCCGCGATCAGCAGCAGGTGCCGGCTGCGCGGGTCCACCTCGAACGGGCGCCCAAGGGGGCCCAGGAGGTCCACGGCGTCACCCGGTCGGAGTCTGGTGAACCAGCCCGTTCCCCGACCGATGACCCGGAAATGGATCGTGATGATGCCGCTCAGCGGGTCCGCGGTATTGATGGAGAACGGCCGGCGCAGGACCATGCCCGAGTCGTCGCCGGTCCGGACATGGACGAACTGGCCCGCTCGCGAGCCGCTCGCGACGTCCGGGGCGTGATACGCCTGCAGCCACTGGCCCGGCAGGATCTCCCGACTCTCGACCAGTTCCGCCGCGGCGAGGCGCATGGTCACGCGGTCGGTCGACCCTCCGCGTCGGCGTCGGCGTCGGCGCTGGCGTCTGTGGCGGGCTCGCTGGTGGCGCCGTCTGCCTCGGCGCCATCGTCCTTGGCGCCGTCTGCCTCGGTGCCGTCACCTTCGGCATCATCCGCGTCGTCGTCGTCGCCTTCCGCGTCGTCGTCATCGTCGCCTTCTTCGTCGTCGGCGTCGTCATCGTCGCCCGCGAGCTCCGGCGCGACCGACGGGAACGCCTCGGCCAACGCGTCGGCGAGATCACCGAAGACGTCGGTCGGGTCGTAGAACTCGACGAGCTCATCGGCGCCGGACAGGGTCCGCCACTCGCCGTCGGCGTCTTCCGGGATCACTTCGGCACGGAACTCGCCGGCCGAGGTCAGGACCAGGCGCTCATCGTCGTCATCCACGATGACCAGTTCACCGATGAGCCCGGTGGCCGCCGCCGCAGCGACTTCGAACTCGCTGAGCAAGTGCGATTCGCTGCGCTGACTGCGCTCCTGGAACTCGAGGGCGAGGTCGTACAGCCGTCGGGCGGCCGTCTCGTCGTCATCGGGGGCGTCGCTCTCAGGCTGGCCCGCGGCCCACGAATCGGCGGCGGCGGCATAGGGGTTTTCGCCAAGGCTCATCGACTCTTCGGGCCCGATGCCCGCGGATTCGAGGAGGTCGCCCTCGGCGGTCGGCTCGTCGCCCATCCCGGCGGCGTCGCGGACCGCTTCCACGAAAGCGGAGTAGATGTCGGCCGGGTTGTAGAGCTCCACGAGTTCCGAGGCATTCTCGATGACCTCGGTCTCGCTGACCCACTTCCCGCTCAGGTCGTCGAGGAATCGGGTGCGGCTGCGGAAGGTGCCGTCGGGCGCGATCGACAGGTAGTCGGGCTCCTCATCGATGAGGGTCAGGCCACCGTACGTGGCGATCCGCTCCTTGTGCCGGTCCAGGAACCGACGCAGCTGATCCGTGGCCTGAACGATGAAATCCGAGCGCTCGAGCGCGGCATCGGCCGCGATCTCGCCGAGCAGGTCGTTGCGGCCCGTATCCATGGTTCGCCTCCGTCTGTTCGGTTCGTCCGGGTTCGGCTCGTCGCCGGGTGGCAGGTTCTCGCGTCGCATGCTCATGAGCTGGTCATCGTCCTCGTCGGGTCAGGGATGATATTCGAGGTCGGTGCCCATCCGCTCCCGGAGGAACATCGAGTGGTGGCGTTCGAAGATCCACTCGCCGGCACGGTGGCCGAGCGCGCGGGTGCCCTCGTCGGCCTCCAGCTTGTCGAGTGTCGCGTAGTCCGG
>JANOTJ010000173.1:0-1600 GCA_031416295.1 Chloroflexota bacterium | reverse complement strand
GAGGAGATGGTGACAAGGGTGTGCGCTCGGGTGCCCTGGATGGTCGATGGGACGTTGCGGACCGGCCATGGCGGTCAGGACGGGATCACCCCGGACCAGCACGGGATCCTCGGTCGGGCGGGTCCGGACGGCTTCTTCCTGTCCTGCGGCTTTTCCGGGACGGGGTTCAAGACGGCACCAGCGGTCGGGGCATGTCTGGCCGAGCTCATCCTGGATGGCCGCGCGACGACCGTCGACATCGCCGGCTACAGCCTGGACCGGTTCGCGGAGGGCCGCTCCCTCGTAGGCGACCACCCATACGGCAGACTCTGGCGCTGATCCACGAAGCTGTCGTGGTCTCGACGAGGATCGTCGATGTGGGCCCAGCCCTGCGCGCCCGACGCTTCCGTCGGCGCCGTGCCACTCGGCTACGCTTGCGACCGCCAGCGACGCACGCCCGGAGGCCCAGATGACCGACACGCTCATTCCCGCGATCGACGACGCCAGGGCGGAGGTCGAGCGGCTCGATCTCCGGACGCAGATGTATATCGATGGGCAGTTTCGCGACGCCGCCGGCGGCCGCCGCTACGTGACAGAGAACCCGGCCACGGGCCAGCCGATCGCGGAGGTCGCGGAGGGTGGACCGGCGGACGTGGACGCCGCGGTCGCGGTGGCGCGTCGGGCGGCGGACGACGGCCGCTGGTCGCGGCTGAACCCTGGAGACCGGAAGCGGATCCTCATGCACTGGGCGGACCTGATCGACGCCAACGCCAGAGAACTCGGCCTGATCGAGACGATCGACGCCGGCAAGCCGATCATCGACACGGTCGGCCTGGACATGCCGGAGTCGGCGAGCTGCATCCGCTGGCATGCCGAGGCCATCGACAAGCTGTACGGCCAGGTCGCCCCGTCGCCGGAGGGCACGGTCGCGACGATCACCCAGGAGCCCTGCGGTGTCGTCGGCGCGGTGATCCCGTGGAATTACCCGGCGCAGATGGCGGCGTGGAAGCTGGGGCCGGCGCTCGCGACCGGTAACACCGTCGTCATCAAGCCCGCATCGACGACGTCGTTGAGCCTTCTGCGCATCGCTGAACTGGGCGCCGAGGCGGGGCTCCCCGATGGTGTCCTCAACGTCGTGACCGGTCCCGGCGACATCGTCGGCGAGGCGATCGGGCGACACCCCGACATCGATTGCGTCGCGTTCACGGGTTCGACCGAGGTCGGACGCCGGTTCCTGACCTACGCCGCGGAGACGAACCTCAAGCGCGTCCTCCTGGAACTCGGTGGCAAGAGTCCCCAGATCGTGTTCAGCGACGTGACCGACCTTGAGGCGGTGGCGGCCAACGTGGCCGTCGCCATCTTCTGGAACATGGGCGAGAACTGCAGCGCCGGCTCCCGGCTGATCGTGCATCGATCGAAGAAGGCGGCACTGCTGGAGGCCATCGCGGCGGAGCTCTCGAACTGGCCGGTCGGCGACCCACTCGATCCGGCGACGAAGATCGGGGCGCTCATCTCGCGCGGCCACATGGAGCGCGTGCTCGAGTACATCGCCATCGGCCGGGCCGAGGGAGCCCGGGTCGTCACCGGTGGCCAGCGCATCCTTGAGGAGAGCGGTGGCTGG
>JANOTJ010000172.1:0-1996 GCA_031416295.1 Chloroflexota bacterium | reverse complement strand
GTGAACCTGCCGATGGATATCGCCATCAACGTGGCGGCGACCCTCGTTGGGGGGACGGTCGCGATCCTCGCCTGGGTCCGCTGGCGCGAGACGGGCCGCTCGACCGCTCTCTACCAGGCCTCCGCGTTCACCGCGTTGTCCGTGACGAATGCGCTGATGACCGGCCTCGTCATCACCGGGCATGGTGCAGCGTTCGGCCTCGAGCAGGCTTCGCCCGGAGCCGCGCCCGTGTACCTGTGGTCGGCGACTCGACTGGTGGCCGCCGTGCTGCTGTTGTTCGCCGCGATCCAGGGCGTTCGTGGTGCGGCCGTACGGGTCGCGCCATCGGTCGTGGCCATCGGACCGGCCATCGCGCTCATGGTCGGGACCGTCGTCCTGGTGCTCGCCGGTGGCCTCCGATCCGAGACAGCGAGCATGGCGGTGAACCTGACCCAGCTCGCTGCTTTCGGCGCCTTCCTTGGTGCTGCGTTCTACTTCCGCCGGCTGTTCATGCGGGACCGGCACGCCTCCGACGCCGTGCTCGCCGCAGGCTCCATCGTGGCCGCCTTCAGCCAGCTGCACTTCGTCTTCGACCCGACCATCGCGACGGGCGTCGTGACCTCCGGCGACCTGCTGCGCGTCGCCTTCCACGGCATCCTGCTGTACGGGATCCAGGCCGAGATCCAGGGCGAGCTGGTCGCCGTTCGACGCGCCAATCTGGAGCTCGCGCGCCTGAGCGATGTTGATGCGGCGAACGCCACGATGGCCGAGCGTGCTCGCCTGGCCCGCGAGATCCACGACGGTCTCGCCCAGGACCTGTGGTACGCCAAGTTGAAGCAGGGCCGGGTCGCTGGCGCTTCCGAACTGTCCGAGGAGACCCGGGTGGCCGCGCGCGAGGTCCTGACCGCCCTGGACGCCGCCCTGGCGGAGGCGCGCCAGTCGGTCATGGCCATGCGTACCGATCCCACCAGCGGATCGACCCTGGAGGAGGTCCTCCGCGCGTACGTCGACGACTTCGGCGACCGGTTCGGCCTGCGGGCCGAGTTCCGATCGATTTCGACCCTGCCGCGCCTGTCGCCGCGGACCGAGGCGGAGGTGCTCAGGATCATCCAGGAGGCACTCAACAACGTGCGAAAGCACGCCGATGCCACGGTCGTCCGCGTTGGAGCGGAGGTGACCGATGGGGTCGCCCGCCTGACCGTGTCGGACAACGGTCGCGGTTTCGAGGTCGACGCCGTACCGAAGGATCGTTACGGTCTCCGCGGCATGCATGAACGCGCCCTGGGGGTCGGTGCGGAGCTGACCATCCGATCCCGACCCTCTGACGGGACCCGGGTCGTCCTGGACCTGCCGATCAGCTCGAATCGAAACGGAGTCGCCTGATGTCGACCGGCCTCACCAGGGTGATGATCGTCGACGATCATGCCTTCATCCGCCAGGCGATCCGGCAGGCCCTGACCACCCGGGATGTGGAGGTCGTCGCGGAGGCGGCCTCCGCCGAGCAAGCGCTTGATCTCGCGCTGGAGTTGCGGCCGGACGTCCTGCTCCTGGATCTCGACCTGCCGGGCATGTCCGGGTTGCGCCTGCTGCGCGATCTCGCCCCGCGCCTGCCCGAAACCCGGATCGTCATGCTCACCGTGTCGACCGCCCAGGACGACGTGGTCGCTGCGCTGCGGCTCGGGGCGGCCGGCTACCTGACGAAAGACATCGATGGCGACGCGCTGCTGCGCGCGGTCCGTGGCGTGACCGACGGTGAGTTCGCGATGCCTCGACGCCTCGTCACGCGGGCCATCCGCGAACTCGTCAGCAGCGGCCCGGCCGACCCGGGCGAGGCGGCGGCACTCGATGACCTGAGCCGGCGTGAGCACGAGATCCTGGCGCTCCTTGCCGGCGGGCTGACGGACCGCGAGATCGGCGAGTCACTGACGATCTCCGTCCGGACCGTGGAGACGCACGTCAGCAACATCCTGCGCAAGCTCGACGTGCGCAACCGGGCCGAGGCGGCCCGACGATTCGT
>JANOTJ010000171.1:0-7831 GCA_031416295.1 Chloroflexota bacterium | reverse complement strand
CCGAGCAGCAGGGTCAGCGGTGTCCTGAACTCATGGCTGACGTTACTGAAGAACGTCGTCTTTGCCTTGTCCAGTTCAGCCATGGCGTCGAGGCGTCGGTGCTCTTCTTCGTACGTGCGGGCCATCGAGAGGGAGGCCGCGACCCGGGTGCCGACAAGCCCGAAGAAGCGGCGGTACGAGCTCTCGAACGCCAGCCTGGGGCTGATACCCAGGACAAGGACCGCCCCGCCATAGTCCGACTGGCCACCGAGCGGTAGCACGTGGGCGCGCATCGCGGACCCGACGAACGGATCGGCTCCGTTCGCCAGCTCGAGGTCCGGCCCCACGTCGATCTCGATCGCTTTGCCGGTTGCCGTCGCGAGTGCGACCGCTGCCTCCAGGGCCACAGGGATCGTGGCGAAGGCGCGCAGCCCGACGTGAGCGGCAACAAGGACAGGCCTGCCCACGGCGCCATCAAGCAGCAGTGCGAACGGTACGTCCGGGTTCCCTGCCAGCAACTGCATGAGCCGCTCACCCACACCAGGCTCGTTCAGCGCCACAGCCGAGAGATTGCGCAACGTCACCAGGCGTCGCCGTCCGAGCACCTGCTCAGTCGTCTCCTGCGCGACGTTAAGCACCCCTCCCACGGCGCTTCCATCCGGGATCGGGCTGTAGGAGAACGTGAAGTACGTTTCCTCTACGAAGCCGTTTCGACGCATCGCCAATGGCAGGTCCTCTGACCACGTCGCCTCGGCGCTGGCCTTGACCTGGTGCAGCATCGGACCAACGGTGTCCCAGATCTCGGACCAGCACTCCGCCGCTGGCCGCCCAAGGAACTGCGGATGCTTGTGTTCGCCGAGCATCAGGCGAAAGGCGTCGTTATAGAACTGGACGAGGTCCTCCCCCCAGAAGATGGCCATCGGGAAGCGCGAACCAAGGATGAGATCCACAGCGGAACGCAGCGCTTCGGGCCACGTTGCGACCGCTCCGACCGGCGACGCCTCCCAATCGAGTTCGCGCATCCGCGCGGCCATCTCACTCCGCTCGGTGAGCCGCACCCCAGGCCAATCGACCGCCATCCTGCTCCTTGTGCGTGCTCGTTCGCGACCGATCAAGCGCCGCGACCGACTGATCGGCAGCCGGACCTGCCTGATCGAACGGCGATGCTACCCCATGAGCGGGTTGCGGCATGCGCAGCCAGGCTCGACGGCCTCAGCCGCGGCGGCGAGCCAGCAGCTTGCGAAGCTCTTCGAGCCAGAGGACGCTGGAAGCGACGGCGATCGCGATGATCCAGTCCTGGCCGGTGAGATCGTCGGTGCCGAAGACGGCCTGTACGGGGTCGAAGTGGACGGCCAGGGCCTGGAGCACGAGGACCGCACCGAGGGCGGCCCACAGCTTGGGATTGTGCAGCGAGTCCCGGGTGAACGCCGAACGGGCCTCGCTGCGGGCGTTGAACACGTTGAACACCTGGAACAGGACGAATGTCGTGAAGGCCAGGCTCAGCGCGTGCGCCTCGGAGTTGGTCTCGATGCCCCAGGCTAGGACGCCGAGTGTCCCGACGGCCATCGTTGCCCCATAGCTGAGCAGCCGGACCAGCCGGCGGGCGGTGAGGATCCGCGCGTCACTGGCGCGCGGGGCAGCGTCCATGATGCCGCTGGCCGGTGGGTCAAGACCGAGGGCGATGGCCGGGGGGCCGTCCATGATCAGGTTGACCCACAGGACCTGGATGGCCGTGAAGGGGACCGGCAGACCGACGATCTGGGCACCGAGGAGGCTCATGATGGCGCCGAAGTTGGTGGACAGCTGGAACCGGACGAACTTCAGGATGTTGTCGTAGATCGCGCGCCCGGCCTCCACCGCATGGACGATGGTGGCGAAGTCGTCGTCGGTCAGGACCATGTCAGCCGCTTCCTTGCTGACCTCGGTGCCGGTGATGCCCATGGCGACCCCGATGTCGGCGGCCTTGAGGGCCGGCGCGTCGTTGACGCCGTCACCGGTCATGGCCACGACGTGGCCCTGGCCCTGCAAGGCACGGACCAGTCGGAGCTTGTGCTCTGGCGCTACCCGGGCGAACACCCCGGTCGTGGCCACCGCAACGGCGAGCCGGTCGTCGTCGAGGCGGTCGAGCTCGGCGCCGGTCAGAGTGTCACCGTTGATGCCGAGCTGGCGGGCGATGAACGTCGCCGTGCCAGCGTGGTCGCCGGTGATCATCTTCACGTCGATGCCCGCCCGGTGGCACACGGCGATGGCCTCGCGCGCCTCCGGCCGAGGCGGGTCGAGCAGACCCACGAGGCCGAGGAACGTCAACTCGGTGACCAGCCGCAGAAGGTCGTCCTCGCGTTCGATACCGTCGAGAGCGGTCGCGGTGAATTCGGCGCGAGCGAGTGCCAGGACCCGCAACCCGCCAGCCGCGAGGGCTTCCGTGTCCGCATGCGCGGCAGCCCGAGTCGAGCCCTCAGCCGACTCTGAGCCGGCGGATCCGGCGACATAGGCGCAGCGCTCGAGGATCACGTCGGCCGCGCCCTTGGCCAGGACCACGATCCGGTCGCCGTCGGCATGGAAGGTGGCCATGAGCCTGCGCGCCGGATCGAAGGGCACCTCGGCGACCCTCGGGAGCTGACGTCGTCGAACGTCGGCGCTCATGCCGAGCTTCGACGCCAGGGTGACCAGCGCGCCCTCCGTGGGGTCGCCGACGAGGCTCGAGCCGTCGATGCGACTGTCGTTGCACAGGACAGCGGCATCGAGCAGGGCGGCGAGGTGCACACGCTCCGCGGGCCGGCCATCGGGATCCACGATCGTGCCCTCGGGTCCGTAGCCTTCGCCGCTCACCGTGAAGCGTCGGCCCCCGGCCACGACGGCCCGGGCAGTCATCTGGTTGAGGGTCAGGGTCCCGGTCTTGTCCGAGCAGATGACCGTGGTCGCGCCGAGTGTCTCGACCGAGGCCAGGCGCTTGACGATCGCTCCGTGCCTGACCATCTGATGCACGCTCACGGCGAGGGTCACCGTCACGACCGCGGGCAGACCCTCCGGAATGGCCGCGACGGCCAGAGCGACGGTGCTCAGGACCGTGTCGTGGACCGAAGCCCCTCGAGCGATGCCGAGCATGAAGAACGCGCCGACGGCAACGCCGGCCAGGACCGCGAGCCGTTTGCCGAGGACGTCCAGCTGGCGCTGTAGCGGGGTGCCCACATCGTCGACCGCCTGCAACATCCCGGCCAGCCGGCCGATCTCGGTGCCCATACCGGTGGCGGTGACGAGCACCTCGCCTCGTCCCCGGGTGACGACCGTGTTCATGTAGGTCATGCCCGACCGCTCGGCCAGTGGCGCCGTCGCGTCGCTGGCCGCGGTCGACTTGGCCACCGGCGTCGACTCGCCGGTGAGGGCGGACTCGTCGACCTCAAAGGAGTACGCGGTCACGATGCGGCCGTCGGCGGCGAGCCGGTCGCCGGCCTCGACCAGGACCACGTCGCCTGGTACGAGTTCCTCGGCGCTGATCTCGTCGACGACGCCGTCTCGGCGCACGCGGGCCGTGGCCACGAGCATCCGCTTGAGGGCCGCGAGGCTGCGCTCGGCGCGGTGCTCCTGCACGAACCCGATCGTCGCGTTCAACAGCAGGACCACGCCGATGACGATGCTGTCCTTGAAGTCGCCGACGAGCCCGGCAAGGATGGCCGCGCCGATCAGGACGACGATCAGCAGGTTGCGGAACTGGTCGACGAAGACCAGCCACAGAGGTCGCCGGGGCGCCTCGGTCAGCCGGTTGGGGCCATACGTCGCGAGGCGACGGGCCGCCTCATCGGCGGCCAGCCCGCCGCCGGGCTCGACCGCCAGGCGGACCAGGGCTTCAGCGCTGTCCAGGGCGTGCCACGACGTCGATCCAGAGCGATCTCGTCGGTCAACCATTGGCCCTGTCGTGGATCCAGCACCGCCCGATCGCCGCAGTGAAGTTCGATGGACGCATCCGCCCCCTCGGGATGGGCGTCCGGGTCATCATATCTGGCCAGCGCTGCGAACGAGCCATCTGGCCCTCGTATCGCTGACGGGTCCGGCTGTACTGTCCAGGTGATGGTGCCGATGCCGCCCTCATCGGGTGCCGCGGCCCGAGTCTCGAGGCTCCCGAATGAACATCCTGATCGCGTATGACGGGTCCGCCGGGGCGGCCCAGGCCGTTGCTCTGACAGAACGGATCTCTTGGCCGGCCGGCTCGAAGATCCGCGTGGCCAGCGTGATCGAACCGACCGCGCTGCAGCTCCTGCCCTGGACGATGGGTGTCGCCGCCCCGCTGGTCCTCGAGCAGGATGCGATCGCCCACATCGAGGCTGATCAAGCAGCGATCGTTGGCCGCCTGGCGGCTCCCGACCGCTCGGTGGACGCAGTCCTGCTTCGGGATCGACCCGCGAGCGGGCTGGTCGACCAAGCGCGCAAGTTCGCGGCCGATGTGCTGATCATCGGCTCGCGCGGTCACGGCCCGATCGCTGCGCTGCTGCTTGGTTCGGTGTCGGCTGAGGTCGTGGACCACGCGCCATGTCCGGTCCTTGTCGCACGACGATCGAGCCTCGAGCGGGTCGTCTTCGCGACTGACGGCTCGGAGACAGCCGCCGCGGCCGAAGGCGTCCTGGCCAGCTGGCCGATCTTCGCCTCGGTCCCGATCCGGGTCGTGAGCGTCGCCGACGTCGTGCGTCCGTGGGCCACCGGCATTGCTCCGACGATGTACACGCAGGTTCTCGACGCATACGCAAAGGATCTCGCCGAGGCGCAGGCGGACCACCTGGGCATCGCCAGGGATTCGGCGAAGCGCCTCGTTGACGCGGGCCGGCGGGCCGACGCCGAGCTGCGCAAGGGCGATGCGGCCGCCGAGATCATCGCGTCCGCACAGGAATCGGGCGCTGACCTCGTCGTCGTCGGATCCCGGGGTCAGACCGGCGTCAAGCGCATCGTCCTGGGCAGTGTCGCGCGGAACGTCCTCGCCGCCGGTGGCGTTTCTGTCCTCGTCATCCACCGGCCCGTCGAAGACTGACCCGGATCGGGCTCACGTTCGCGGCGCACCAGGCCCGCGATGGGCAACGACGAGCGTCGAGCAGGACGCGGCCTTGCTGACACCGCGCGACACACTTCCGAGCACGAGGCCCTTGAACCCTCCCAAGCCCCGGGCACCGGTCACGATAAGGTCTGCCGCGACCTCGCGTGCGGCATCGAGGATCTCGCGTTTCGGATCGCCGTCGCGGATCATCGGCGTGGCGCGGCGCCCATGTACGGCCAGGATGTCGATGGCTCGATCGGCGATCTCGGACGCGTGCGCCCGCTCGGCAGCCAGCAGTTCGATGAAGTTCCCGGCCTTGATGGAGTCGTACTCCTCCGTCCAGGATGTGACGCTGACGACGACCCGGATGTCGGTTCCTTCAGGCAACGGGAACGAGGCAAGGAAACGCGCGGCGTCCAGGCTGGACGGTGAGCCATCGACTGCCAGCACTACCCGTTCCGGCGTCCTGGTCGGAGATCGTGCGATGAGGATCGAGGTCGGCATCGAGTGGAGCAACGCCTGCGAGACGCTGCCCAGCAGGATCGAGCCGAGGCCTTTTCGCCCATGCGGCCCGACGACAAGCACATCCAGGCCTGCCTCCACCGCAGACCGCTCGAGCGCCTCGATCGGGTGACCATCAGGGACGATGGACGCGACCGGACATGGCAGGCCGGTCAAGCGCTCGACGGCCTGGGCCGCAGCTTGCCTCGCCCGATCACGTTCCGCCTCGGCGAGTTCGTCCAGGAACCCCACGATGGACGGGCCTTGACCGAACTGGGACGCGGCCAGGGGTATCACCGGTTCGGCCACCGAGATGACCGTCACGTGGTCGCGATCGGAGAGCGGGAGCGAGGCCACGAGCTCGACCCCGGACAGTGCCTGGGACGACCCGTCGACCGCGATGCCGAAGTGCATGGATACGCGCTCTCCGGCGGGGTTCGCCGGGCCGTGATTGTTGGACATCAGAATCCCTCTCGTTCATGGGCATCGGTCCGAGGAGCGAACCAGGTCGTCTGTCGTGGTCGTATCCTCGGCCCACGGACAGTGTCGTGGATGACGTCATCCGAACGCAGGGTCGAAGGTCACGACTGGCAGGGCCGTGAGTCACCGGACCACGAGACGCTGGCGCGCTTGCGGCGCTACCCGCTGACTCCACAGCGTGTTTCCAGCACGTGCTCCAACACGCTGGTATCGTGGCCAACCCCCCAGATCGAGTCATGCAGGATAGGGAGAACGGCATGCCAAGCCGCAGCAAACCACGAGCCGCGAGCGCGAAGGTCGAGGGCGCGAAGGTCGAGGGCGCCAGGCGTCGGAGCGCTTCGGCTTCGCCCGAACCTCGACTCGCGAGCATGGGTGCGGAGATCCAGCGTTTCGGCACTCTCAGGCTGCTGCCCATCGCGCTTGCGGCCGAGGCTCGCAAGGAGAGCTGCCGGCTGCTCAACGAGATCCTCGCCGACACGATGGTCCTGTACGCGCTCTACAAGAAGCATCACTGGCTGGTCGCCGGCCCGACCTTCTATCAGCTGCACCTGCTCTTCGACAAGCACGCGGATGAACAGCTCGAGCTCGTCGATCTCCTGGCCGAGCGCGTCCAGAGCCTGGGCGGGATCGCCGTGGGCGACCCGCGCCATGCCGCTGAACTGACATCCATCGCGCGACCGCCCAATGGCGCCGAGGACGTCCCGGCCATGATCCACCGACTGCTCGATGCCCACGAAACGGTAATCGAGAAGGTCCGGAGCGGGATCGACACGACCGAGAAGAACGGCGATTGGGGATCCAACGACGTCCTGATGGGCGACGTCCTCCGTCGCCACGAGATGCAAGTCTGGTTCGTGGCAGAGCACGTGGTGGACATCCCGCTCATCGAGTCCTGAGCGGGCCAGGCGGGCAACGCTCAGGAGGCTGCCGCGAATGCCGGATCGCCGAGTTCGATGTCGGCGGCTGCCGGCGCCCGTCCGATCGGGCGCCGAGCCCGCCTCAGTCCTGGGAACGCCGGCGCATCGCCCTTCCAGCTCCCTCCAGCGCGAGCGCGAGCAGGATCGCCAGGACGGCGGCACCAGCGAACGCAGCGAGGGGCAACCCCTCGATCGGGCCCGGGAGCACCGAGCTCGTGTCCGACGCAGGGGGTGTGATGGTCGGCGTCGTTCCGCCGCCCGACGACTTCGCTGGCGGCGGGGTCGCGCCGACGGCCGCCGTGACCGTGATCGCGCCGCTCTGGCCTACGCCTCCGGCGGCGCCATGGTACAGACAATAAAATGCGAACCGCCCGGTCTGCTTGACCACGATCGACTTCGTCGCCCCTGCGTCGATCTTGCCGGTATCGAACGAGCCGTCATCGGCGGTCGCGGTGTGCGGGAGTTGGCTGGTGTTCTTGAATACCACCTTCGTGCCCGCCGCGACGGTGAGGGTCGCGGGGCTATACGTGTCCGCGAGCGTTTCGACGATCTTGGGCGCGGCGGCGGCGGCGATCGCTGGGCCGATGAGCATGACAACGAGCCCGAGCGTCATGGCAACGCCGACAGACTGGAGAATGATGTGGCGGCCGATAGGCCCAGAGTGCGACATGCGAGGTGCTCCTTTCATCGGTTGTCTTCAAGCGATCTGGTTGTCTTCATCCAAAGCCGTTCACATCGATGACCCAGACTCCCGGCTCGGAGCGCAACTGGGTCAGCATCCCGGGTATGAGCTCGGACGCACCCTCGCTCCGAAGGAGCGAAGCCGCGTCGCCGCAGCATCGCCACGACCAACACTATCCGGTCATCCGCCCACTGGGACCCCCCCAATTCGGGGAGTGGCGGCCCGGAGCGTGCCGGGCCGTTTGGCAGGGTC
>JANOTJ010000170.1:0-5550 GCA_031416295.1 Chloroflexota bacterium | reverse complement strand
GCCCGAGATCGAGGTGGATCCTGCCGCATTCCCCGATGCCGCCGCGCGCCTGGCCATCGATGGCGGCGCCGCGAGCGCCCGATTCCGCGAGCTCCTGGCCCGTGGCGGTCCGGTCATGGCCGATGGCGCGATGGGCACGATGCTGTTCTCGGCGGGCCTGCAATTCGGTGACCCGCCCGAGGTCTGGAACCTCACGGCCTCGGAGATCGTGCGGCGCATCCACCGCGGCTACCTCGACGCCGGCTCGCAGATCATCATGACCAACACGTTCGGGGGCAATCGGCTGCGCATGGCCCTGCACGGCAATGACGGGCGCGTGGACGAGCTCAACCGGACCGCGGCGATCCTGGCCCGGGCCGAGGTCAACGCCGCCGGCGGTGGGGCGCTGGTGGCCGGCGACATCGGGCCGACCGGCGAGATCCTGGCGCCGCTCGGCACGCTCGAGTACGACCTCGCCGTGGACGTCTTCCGCGAGCAGGCGGCATCCCTGGTGGCCGGTGGCGTGGACCTCATCTGGATCGAGACGATGTCCGACCTGCCCGAGATCAAGGCCGCCATCGAAGGTGTCCGACAGGCGGCGCCGGGCATCGCACTGATCGCAACCATGACCTTCGATACGCGCGGCCACACGATGATGGGCGTCACCCCGGAGGACGCGGTCAGCTCATTGCTCGCGTGGGGCGCAGACGCCGTCGGTGGCAACTGCGGGAACGGCCCGGACGAGCTCGTGCCGGTGATCGCCAAGATGCGCGCGGCCGCGCCAGATGCCGTGCTCGTGGGCAAGTCCAATGCAGGGATGCCGGAGCTCGTGGACATGCGTGCCGTGTACAAGGCCGAACCCGCGGTGATGGCGGCCTTCGCCGCGGAGTTCCGGGCGGCCGGTGCGACGATCGTCGGAGGCTGCTGCGGCAGCACACCCGAGCATCTGCGGGCGATGACCGAAGCCCTCGCCGTCACGCCCTCCGGTTGACCGCGGGCTGGTCTGGCGATGGGTACGCACACGTGACCGGGCGGCCGCTCAAGGTCGGCATCCAGCTTCCCGAAGTCGAGCGCGACGTTCGCTGGGCCGAGCTCCTGGACATCACTCGGGCCGTCGAGGACGAGGGGTTCGATTCGGTCTGGGTCGGCGAGCACCTCCTGTACCGGTGGGCGGATCGGCCGGCGCGCGGCCCATGGGAGGCCTGGACGCTGATGGCCGCCATCGCCGCCGCGACCTCGCGCATCGAGCTTGGCCCGCTCGTTGCGTGCACGGGCTTCCACAATCCGGCGCTCCTCGCCAAGCAGGCCGCGACCATCGATGAGATCAGCGGTGGGCGCTTCGTCCTGGGGCTCGGGTCCGGCTGGAACCAGACCGAGTTCGACGCCTTCGGCTTCCCGTTCGACCACCGGATCGATCGTTTCGAGGAGGCGTTCACGATCATCTCGACGTTGCTTCGCGACGGCGCCATCGACTTCGCCGGTTCCTACTACCAGGCGCGCGACTGTGAGCTGCTGCCGCGCGGCCCGCGACCCGGCGGGCCGCCCCTGCTCATCGGATCCCGGGGCCCGCGGATGCTGGCCATCACGATGCCCGTGGCCCACGCCTGGAACGTCTGGTTCGCCGACACCGGCAACGCCCCGGCGGGCGTGCCGCTGCGCCGTTCCGAGGTGGACGCCGCGTGCCTTGCCGTCGGGCGCGACCCCGCGGAGGTGGAGCGCACGGTCGCGGTGCTCGTCCAGGTGGCCGGTGGCGCGGGCCGGATCATGGGCGGCGATCCGGACGCGGTCGTGCCCCTCAGCGGGCCTGCGCCGCGCATCGCCGACGAGCTGCGCGCCTACGCGCGGGAAGGGATCGGGCACGTCCAGCTGGTCCTCGATCCCATCACCACCGAATCGGTTCGGGCGCTGGCCCCCGTCCTGCGCGACCTCGAGCGCGGCTGAGCGCTGGTACTTCCGTAGGGTCGCCTGGGTGTCCCGGGCTGGTAGCATCGCTCAGGCCATGTGTATACGCACCACCCGGGGGGGCGGCCGGCATGTTCGCCGATCCGTTGCGGTCGCCCTCCTGTCCCTGTCCGTCCTGGTCGCCGCCTGTGGCGGTGGGCCTCCGTCCGCCTCGCCGTCCAGCGTACCCACGCCGGTCGTCACGCCGGATCCACATCTGCCCGATCCAACCACGGCCGACGACGTCTTTCGGGCCATCGGTGCCGCCGGCCTGCGCCTGACCCCGAACAACGCCGTCACCGGTGATGGCGGACTGATCAAGCGCATCAACGCGAGCTACGGCGGCTGGCCGCTGAGCATCAGCGAGTACACGTCCGCCGCTGTCCTGGCCGGTCGCATCGAGTGGGCTGCCGACGAGATGCCGGGCGCGGGCGAACCGGCCGTCGCGGTGGCCGGCAGCAACATCCTGATCACCTGGGGCCCGATGACCAACGGTGCGCCTGTCGCCCCGGACGCCGCCCGGGCCGCCCGCCTCGTCCTGCTCGCCGAGGCGCTCGATGCGCTGCTCGGCCCGCTGCGCTACCGCTCCCTCGTCGTCCTGCCGGTGACCACGCCGGCGCCACCGAGCGCGGCGCCCAGTGCGCAACCCGAGGCCACGCCGTAGGCCGCAGGTCGTACCCTGAGCTGGCACAGGAGGAGCCTCGCATGTCGCCCGACGGACGTTCTCGCGCACGCGCCACCGCAGGTCGGGCCGGCGAGGACGTCTCCGACCTCGACAAACGCATCATCGAGCACCTCCAGGCCGACGGCCGTCGGCCGTTCACCCAGATCGCCTCGGACCTCGGGGTCTCCGAAGCGGCCGTGCGCGCTCGGACCAATCGGCTCATCGAGCGGGGCATCGTGCAGGTCGTGGGCGTCACCGATCCGCTCAAGCTCGGCTTTCACCAGATGGCCATGATCGGCATCCGCTGCGAGAGCGATCGGCTGGTGGCTGTCGCCGAAGCCATCGCGGCGATGCCCGAGGTGGACTATGTGGTCATCACCGCCGGCAGCTACGACCTGCTGATCGAGACCGTATGCGAGGACAATGAGGCGCTCCTGCGGTTCCTGACCGAGAAGCTGCGAGCGGTTGACGGCGTCCGCGAGACGGAGACCTTCGTGTACCTGCGCATGGTCAAGCAGACCTACCAATGGGGCACCCGCTAGACCAGATCGCGCCAGGTGGTGCGACGACGCCCCACCAGTTCGTGCGCCGACGGGTCCGATCGCTGGAACCTTGCGGGTTAGCCGCTACCATGACGGCGTCCCCGGGCTGCGTGGAGGCATCCCGTCGCACCCTGTAGCGTGGTCCCGTGTCGATCGAACCCCTGCTGGCCCTGATCGCGGTCGCGGTCGTCGCAAACCTCGCGGTCATGGCCGCGTTGGTGGTGCTGCCCGCGCGCCGTTCGTCGGCCGCCGGGCGCGATCCCATCGCCGAGCGCAACGTCCTAGCCGAGCGGGCGATGGCGGCTGCTGCGGTCACCGGTGGGTCTGACGAGGACCGTGCCGACGACGGCGTCCCGACCCGGACCTACGACCGGGTCGTGCGCATCGTCAGCTGGGTCTTCCTGCTGGCCGCCACGACCATCGTCGGCGTCACCGGCCTGTGGTCGGCCAACCAGCCGGCCATCCTCGTCCTGCTCGCCCTCGGTGGCCTGTTCGTGCTGGTCGTGCACGACCTGCTGCCGAGCGAGGCCCTCGGTCACGCCAAGTTCGTCGTCGAGGGCTCCGTCGCGATCACCGTCGCGACCTTGCTCGTGGCCCTCACCGGAGGCGTCGAGAGCCCGTTCTTCTTCACCTTTCCGCTGATCGTCGGGGGCGGCGCGCTCGTCGTCTCGCCGGCCATCACGCTCACCCTGGCCGGGACGGCCGCCGGTGGCTACCTGCTGGCGGTCCTGCTGGGCAGCCCGGCGGGCAGCACGGCCCAGGCCACGGTCGCCGTCGTCGGCATCAACCTGACGGCCATGATCCTGCTCGCCTATGCGGCCATGGTCGTGGCCCGCGAACAGCGTCGTTCCCGGGACGCCGCCATCCGCCTTTCGACCATCGATCCACTGACCGGATTGTTCAACCGCGGCTTCTTCTTCGCGGCCCTGGAGCGCGAGATCGCCCGCAGCGCGCGGTCCAGCCGGGGGTTCTGCCTGTTGATGATGGACCTCGATGAACTCAAGCTCATCAACGACCGACTTGGGCATTTCCACGGGGACCGGGTCCTGCGCGCGGTCGGCGGGGTCATCTCGGCCGGCGTTCGGCGCATCGACACCGCCGCCCGCTACGGCGGCGACGAGTTCGTGGTGCTGCTGCCCGAGACCGATCCGACCGGGGCGTTCGTGCTCGCCGAGAAGATGCGCCTGGGTGTCCACGAGGTCGCCCTGGAGCTGCCGTCCAGCGAGGTCCACCCGTCGATCTCCGTGGGCGTGGTCAGTTATCCGAACGACGGGACGACCGCAGACGAACTCATGATCAGCGCCGACGGCGCGATGTACACGTCCAAACGGGCGGGCAAGGATCGCGTGACCGGCGTGGACATGCCCAGCCCCGGCGGCCCCGGCAGCTCCAGCGCGCCAGCTGCAAGGTCGTCAAGGTAGGCCATTCCGGCTCTCGGAGCCGAATCGGTCACCGGTGTAGCATCGGGACGTGAGCGAACGATCGGCCAGGGGGTTTTCCACGCGGGCGATCCGTGCCGCCTCGCGCGCACCGCACATCGACCAGCGACCGACCAGCGTGCCGATCTACCAGACGGCGACGTTCGCTTCCCTGGACGCCCAGGAACTGGGCGACGTCGCGTCGGACCCGCGAGCGGGGTACGCCTACAGCCGCATCAGCAATCCCACGACCAGCGCCCTGGGAGCCGCGTACGCCGAGCTCGCGGGCGGCGAGGCGGGGGTCGCGCTCGCGTCGGGCATGGGCGCCATCCACGCCGCGCTGGCCGCGCACCTTCGCGCTGGCGACCGCATCGTCGCCCCGCTCGCGATCTATGGCTCGACGCGGACCCAGCTCTTGGACACGTTCGCGAGCTTCGGGGTCGACGTCGTTTTCGCCGACCTGACCGACCCTGTGGCAGCCGCCGCCGCGATCGCGGCCGGTCCGACCCGGGTCGTCTACGCGGAGACCATCGCCAACCCGACCACGGTCGTCACGGACCACGCGGCGATCGCCGGTCTGGCCCACGCTGCCGGCGCGACGTACATCGTGGACAACACATTCGCCTCGCCGTACGTCTGTCGACCGCTCGAGTTCGGGGCGGACCTGGTGGTCGAATCGGCGACCAAGTTCCTGGGTGGCCACAGCGACGTGATCGCGGGCGTGGTGGCCGGCCGGTCCGAGCTGATCCGCCGGGTCCAGAAGGTCCAGATCGACACCGGGGCCACGCTCGGGCCATTCGATGCGTTCCTCGTCCTGCGCGGCATCCTGACCCTGGCCGTGCGCGCGGAGCGTCACGCGCGGACGGCCGCGGCACTGGCAGCCTGGCTCGAGCGTCAGGACGCTGTGCAACGCGTGTTCTACCCGGGCCTCCCGAGCCATCCCCAGTACGACGTCGCGGTCCGCCAGTTCCGACCGGGCGTCGGGGGCGGCATGCTGGCCGTCGAG
>JANOTJ010000169.1:0-2028 GCA_031416295.1 Chloroflexota bacterium | reverse complement strand
ACGAGGAGGTGCGGATCCGGGAGATCCAGGTCCACGGTGGGACGGTCGAGCAGGTGGACCGGGAAGGTCGGACGGCGCTCAACCTCGCCGGCGCGGCGGTCGATCGACTCCGTCGGGGCCACGTCCTGACGGCCGATCCTGCCGTTCACGCCACTGACCGCATCCTCGCCGTGTTCACTGCGCCGGTCGCGGATCGGGCGCGCGGTCGGGTCCATGTCGGCACGGCCGCGGTGGACGCGGCGATCGGCCGCGGTGGCCGTGATTCCTTGCTGCTACCGGACGGTGGCGCGGCCGGGATCGTCCGGTTCGCGGGACCCGTGGCGCTCCGGCCGGGCGACCGCTTCGTCCTGCGCCGCGGGCAGGCGATCACACCGGTCGGTGGGACGGTGCTCGACACGTGCCCGCCACGTGGGATCTCGCGTCGTCGGCAGTCGCCGGAGCGGATCGCGGCGTTGGCGGTCGGCGAGATGGACGCACGGCTCGATCTTCACGGGGCGATCGCGACTGGTGCCGGTCGCGTCGGCCTCGCCCAGGACGTGATCGACGCCGCGACGTCGGCGACCATGACGGCCATCGGGGATGGTGCCGCACTTGCCCGGATCCGGGCGGCCACCGCGGGCGCGATCCGCCGACTTGCGACGCTCCGCCGCGATGACGCCGCCGCAGCGGCCGTCGGTCTCATCGATCAGCTGATCGCTGACGGACGGCTCGTCCGGGAAGGCGACATGGTCCGACCGGCGGGCGCCGCAAGGGCGGCGCCGGATCCGGCCCTGGCGACGGCGATGGACCGGCTGGAGGCCGCCCTCGCGTTCGCTGCGCCCCCGTCCCTGTCCGATGCCGCCCGCGCGGCCGGATGCCCGCCGGAGGGGATCCGCGCCCTGGAGAAGTCGGCCCGGATCGTGGTGCTGGAGCCGGACCTGGCCTACGCGATGGCGACCTACCGCGATCTCGAGGCGACAGCGCTTCGACTGTCGACCCGCGAACCGCTCACCCCGGCCGCCCTGCGCGACGCGACCGGGACCAGCCGCAAGTACGTGATGGCGATCCTGGCGGACCTGGACCGACGCGCGCTCCTGCGGCGGACGCCGGCCGGACATGTGCCGGGACCCAGGGCACCGGCCGCGGTTTGTGCGGCCGTCCCACGATGAGCGGAGGTCGGATCGGCGCCATCGTCCTGGCTGGGGGTCGATCGTCGCGCTTTGGCCGTGACAAGCTGGCCGAGCCGCTTGACGGTCGCCCGCTGCTGGATCATGCGATCAGCGCCGTCCATGCTGTGGCCGCCGAGACAGTGGTCGTGCTCGCCCCCGACGCGGACCGCGCACTGCCGACCGGCGTCCACATCGCCCGCGACGAGCAGGCCTTCGAGGGTCCGCTCGCCGGCCTCGCCGCCGGGCTCGCGGCACTACCGGCCGACGTCCATCGGGTGATCGTCGTCGGGGGCGACATGCCGACCCTGTCCATCCCTGTGCTCCGGCTCCTGCTCGACGCCCTCCAGGGCGCCGTGTCGGCGGCAGTCCTCGACGACGGCGGCCCGATGCCCATGGCCATCCGCCCGGCCGTCGCCGCTCCGGCAGTCCGACAGTTGCTCGCCGACGGCGAGCGTCGCCTCCGTGCACTCCCCGAGCGACTCGACGCGACCGTGATCCCCGGTCCGATCTGGCGCGCCCTCGATCCCGACGCGGCCACCCTGCGCGACATCGACCGCCCGTCAGACGTAGCCCGATGACCATCGCGACTGGAGCCGCGCACGTGCGTCAGCCGCCGAGATCGGCGGCCTCGTAGACCGCCTCGCCCTCCACGAATGTGGCCACGACTCGCGCCTCCCCGATGGCCCCGGCGCCGCGGTCGAACAGGTCGCGGTCCAGGACGGCAAGATCGGCGAACTTGCCGACCTCGAGCGTGCCGGTCACGTCGTCGAGGTGGTTGACGTACGCGGAGCCTGCCGTGAACGCCGCCAGCGCGTCGACAAGGTCGATCCGTTGGTCCGGCAGGAAGGCCTCCTTCAGGCCCCGGCTGTCGTCCGCGATG
>JANOTJ010000168.1:0-2500 GCA_031416295.1 Chloroflexota bacterium | reverse complement strand
CGGGGCGGCTACGGGTCGCGGTGGTCGCGGCAGCTCCCCGTTCCGTGTCGGCCGACGAATGTGGTTCGGAGCAGGTCGTGCGCCACCTCATCGCCTGCGAGATCGAGGTCCACCAGGCCCGTCTGGCTGATCGAGCCGCTCCCACCCGGGTCACCGGCCAAGCGCACCCTCGTGCCCGATCTCATCACGTACGGTGACGCCAGCGTGGTACGATGGCAAGTTACCGGCGATCTGTCGGTCAGACAGGAGGACAAGATGGCTTCGGCAGATCTCGAGCCCCGTTCTCGCCGCGCCATGTTGACCGCCGCGGCCGGTGTCGCGGGCGCCCTGGCGGCCAGTGCCGCGATGCCCCTGGCTGCCGCGGCAGCGCCGACCAGCCTGCAAACCGAGCAGGACAACGTCACAGTCGCGACGACTTCCGTGACGCAGGTCACGAACGCCCAGGTCGCGTTCAAGGCCAGGGCGACCTTGACGGGTGCCGCGGGCCTCGTGGGCATCTCCGGCGACGAAGCAGACATCGCGGCGAGCACCGCGTTCACCGGCGTATACGGGTGGGCACCGCACGGCGGTGTCACGGACGTCGGAGCCGGCGTCTGGGGCGATAGCGTCGATATCGGCGTCTATGGCACCGGCGACGTGGGCGTCCAAGGTTACGGATCGATCGGCGTATACGGGTCCGGATCCACCGGTGTCAGCGGGGAGAGCCTGAGCTCGACGGAGCCCGGTGTGCTCGCGACGGGCGCCAGCGCCAGTTCCCTGGCCCTGAAGGTGGTCGGCAAGGTCAAGTTCAATCGCTCCGGTCGCGCGGCGATGTCGAGCGGTGCCAGGAGCAAAGTCGTGACCCTGGCCGGGACGACGTCGACCAGCAAGGTCTTCGCGGTCCTGGCGACCAACGAGGCAGGCCGCTGGGTGCGAGCGGTCGTTGCCGCCGCCGGAAAGTTCACGATCCATCTGAACACGACACTGACCTCGTCAGCGGTCGTGTCGTGGTTCGTGCTCGACTGATGAGCGAGGAGCAGAGCTTCTCGCGGCTGCAGAAGCGAGGCATTCGAAGGGAGATCCAGGCGCACGATGTCGGCCGGGTCGAAGCCCTGGTGGAGCGACTCAGGAGAACCGGCAAGGGTCGTCGCGGCGCCGAACGGTCCTCTACGGGGCTGTCGGTGGATCTCAAACTCCGCACGGCGCAGCACAAGCGAGGGCGGCCGATCGGCGACTAGGAGTCGCTGCAGGTGGCGCCGACGGTGTGATCGGCTCGAGCGTCACGTCCCGAGGTAGTCGAGCGCCGCGGCTGCGTAGAGCGCGACCCCGACGGCCATCGGCGCCTCCTCGAAGATGACCCGGTTGGAGTGATTCTGCGGTGCCGTCGGGGGGGCCTCCGCCGCGGGGCGGGCGCCAACGAAGGCCATGAGGCCGCGGACGCGCTGGAGCACGTACGAGATGTCCTCCGCGCCCATGATCGGCGCGGCCAGGTCCTGGACCGCTTCCTCGCCGACCAGGTCCGCCGCAAGGCTTCGGAACCAGGCGGTCGCCTCCGGGCCGTTTACCGTGACCGGGTACCCAGGCACGACCTCAAGGTCGATCGTCCCCCCGTGGGTCGCCGCGACGCCCTCGGCCACCTGCCGGACCCAGGCCGCGACGGACGCGCGCATGGGCTCCGACACGGTCCGGATCGTGCCCTCGAAGGCGACCGACTCGGGGATGATGTTGTTCGTCGTCCCGACGTGAAGGCGCGTGATGGTCACGACCGCCGGGTCGAACGCGTCGACCCGTCGGGTGACCATGGTCTGGAGTGCGAGGACGAACTCGGCCGTCACCGGGATGGGATCGAGAGCAAGGTGCGGCGTGGAGGCATGGCCGCCCCGGCCGCGAACGGCGCCCTTGATCGAATCGGAGGAGGCGAGCATCGGGCCCGGCCGCAGCGCGACGACGCCCGCCGCACTCGGCCCATGCCTCGTCGCCAAGTCGATGGGCGTGTCGAGTGGACCCCTCGATGTCACTGAACAGGAAGGTGACTCGTCCCGTGGGCAAGGACATCGGCAGGCTCCCCTCAGTCCTCGCCGCGGCGGGCCCGGCGGACCTGATCGGCGTGCTCGTGGCTGTGCTCGGCGTAGATCGCAAGCC
Source organism: Chloroflexota bacterium (assembly GCA_031416295.1). Classification (GTDB taxonomy): domain Bacteria; phylum Chloroflexota; class Limnocylindria; order Limnocylindrales; family CSP1-4; genus SPCO01. The sequence continues at coordinate 379 of JANOTJ010000168.1, read as the reverse complement.
ATCGATCCACGGTGTACGCGCCGCCCTCGCTGTGGGTGCCGGTCCGCGACCATTCATCGGCCGTGAGTGTCGTCAACAGCTGGTGACTGGCGGCACGGACGGCACGGACGACGGCCTGTGACGGTTCGATCGGGCGGTCGTAGTGCAGCCGACGCGCCCAATCCGGCTCGTCGTAGCCCTCGATCAGCGGCTCGTCCTCGGCGACGACGCGCCGCAGCCGGATGTAGGCCATCGACTCGCTGTCGGCGAGGTGATGGACGATCTCGCGGGCAGTCCATTCGCCAGACGGCGGCCGCCGGTCCAGCTCCTCCTCCGTGATCCCGGCGAGCGCATCGTCGACCGCGCCGGCGCCGCTCGCGTATCGATCGAGCAGAGCCTG
>JANOTJ010000167.1:0-1816 GCA_031416295.1 Chloroflexota bacterium | reverse complement strand
CAGATCCTCTCGTGACGCTGAACCGGCGGCCATGACCATATTGAGCGGGAACGGGCCGTACGTGTTGGGGGCCGGCAGGCCGTGTCCCGTGGAGGCCACGCTGTCACGGGCGGCGGTCTGGGCATCGTGCACGACGCCCCGACAGATGCCGCGGTCCAGCAACGACACGCGTTGCTTGGCGACGCCCTCAGAGTCGAATGCCATGGGCAGGCCGGCTGGATCGCGTCCGTCATCGACGATGGAGACGAGCTCGGAGCCGATTCGTTTGCCGATCTCGACGAAAGAGCGCTCTTCCTGGACGGCAAGCGCGCTGTAGCCTAGGTAGCCAAGCATGTCGAGCAGATCGACGACGGCGTATTCCTCTAGCACGACCGGATAGTCACCGGCCTCGACGGCGACGGCGTTCGCGGTCGCGCGAGCCTTTTCCGCCGACTCGCGGCCGATCCCAGCGGCGTCGATCGTCGTGACGTCCACGGCCGCCTGCTCGGCGTAGCCGGTGCCACCGTTGGGACCCATGGACACGGTCAGGAGGTGGGCCACGGTCCGCGTCTCGCCCGCGCGGACGCCCCTGGAGTTGGCGACGGCGGTGGTCTCCGTCCCGGTGGAGTAGGAGCCGTATGCCGTCACGCCGGACGCATCGGCTGCGGCGATGACCGCGCGGACGCCCTCGGCCCGCAGTTCCGGGGAGGCGTTCGCGGTGGCGGGGGAGTAGGCCGCCGTGACCTCCTCGATCGGCGTCGGCTCGGGCAGTCCGGCCCAATCGTCGAGTTCCTCCACCACACACGCGATCGCCGCCGCACTTGCGGCCAGGCGCTTCAGACCCTCCTCGTCCGTCCGACCGCTCGACGCCACGCCGACCCGCTTGCCGACGACGAATCGCAGGTTGACGTTCACGTTCGTCTCGGCCACGTTCTGGTGGATCTGGCTGTTGGCGAAACGGGTCAAGGCCGCGTTCTCTGCCGTGACCAGGGCCTCCGCCTCCGTCGCCCCCTCGCGCATCGCATGGGCAAGGGCGCGCTCGGCGAGGGCCAGCGCATCGTGCGCGCGTTCGTCGTTCATCGGGCGTCCCTGGTGGTCACCGTTCGTGCCCTGTTCTCTGGCAGTGAACGGCCGCGGACAGCGCCCTCGTGGACGCTATCCCACATTGCATCGTGGGCGTCCGACGGCCCTCGTTCGTGGCCAACCATTCTCTGGCAGTGAACGGCCCGGGGAACGGCCCGGGGCACGGTCCGGGTACCGCACGGCGTGACCGCCCGGGCCAGGAGGCCTACCACTTGCCGACGCCGACCTGAACGTTGCGGAACCGCGCGCCCGGGACGGCGTGCCCCACATGGCCGGTCTGCCCGGGTTCACCTTTCCCGCAGTTGGGCGTGCCCAGCATCACGTAGCTGCGCTCGTCGCCGACGGCATCGCATGAGCGCCAGAACTCGTAGGTGATGCCGGTGTAGGTCGGGTTCTTGAACAGTCGACCCTTCTTGCCACCCTTGATCTCGTAGGCGACCTCCGTCGCGAACTGGAAGTTGAGGCGCCGATCGTCGATGGACCAGCTCCGGTTCGACGAGAGGTACAGACCGTCGTCCGTGTCGGCGACGATCTCGTCCAGGCTCATCCCGGGCTGGGGAAGCAGATTGATGTTGGTCATGCGGATGAGCGGGATGCGGTTCCAGCCGTTGGCGCGCATCGCGCCGCCGCTCTGTCGTCCGATCCGCGGTGCGGTCTCGCGGCTGCTCAGGTAGCCCGTGAAGATCCCGTTCTGGACGAGCGGGACGGCCTGCGCGGCCACGCCCTCATCGTCCCAGCCGAACGTGCCCAGCCC
>JANOTJ010000166.1:0-3292 GCA_031416295.1 Chloroflexota bacterium | reverse complement strand
GGTCCATGTCGATGGCCGCGATGCCGATCACCTGTCGAAGTCGGCTCGAGCGAGCCTCGTTGTTGACGCTTTGCGGACCGTTGATCACGCCGAGGACCAACCGGTCCATGAAGGCGCCCCATTCGGCCGCGGGGTGCGATCGACGGCCGCCGATTGATCCTCTTTGCCGTCATAGGCTTCATAGCGCTGCCCATCCTGCTCCTTATCACCCTTGGAGGACGTTGAATGCGTGCGCCTCGAGTACACCGCCTGCCTTTCGGTGTGTCTTTTTTGCTCGGTCTTGTGAGTGCACTGGGTGGGTCCACCGTGTTTGCGGCTGGGCCGATCCTGAGGTTGGAGGCTTAGAACGGATCGATTCACTAACCAAACTAAGCAGCCCAAATTTAAGGAGATTACTGTCGTGTTCCATCGCTATATCCATCGCAAGGTCGCCAGGTCCGCCCTCTTAGTGGGAGTGCTCGCCATTGCCGCACTCCAGCCGGCGGCAACGTCTGCGGCCGACGGTCAGGTTCTGGCGTCAGGGTCCAACGTCGCTAGCAATGTCTTCATCGACAATGGGCATGCAAGAATCAATTTCAACAACCTTGGGGACTGTCCGAATGGCCAGGCAGCTGGTTCCTGCTGGATGGAAGTCCGGTTCAAGTGGCAATGCGCCGAGCCCTGGTGCTTGGGCTGGACCGAATCCAGTTGGTATAAGGTCCCTGCTGGTCAGGACTTCTACACCCATCCGGGCTGCGCTGACGGTTCGAATACTTGGATCGCCGAGTCGCGCCTACACGTCGTCTTGCCGAACGCGAACACCTTGAGAATTCGTGGGGACTACGAGTCGAATGTCGGTGGGAACGCCCTCATTGGCAGGTACCTGTTCAACGTCAGCTTGAACACTGGATACAGTGGTGGGATCCTCATCGATACGGTCTTCGCGGCCAATATCATTGAGGGCGAGGGCGTGATCGGTGAGTCGAACGGCAAGATTCCCGGGCCGGGGAGCTGCTAGAGCACGCTGAAAAGGCGGGCCGGGGGGGACCGGCCCGCCTCTACTCCGATGGAGGGGCAACCGATCATGAGGACCATCCGATCATGAGGACCATTCGCGGCTACCGGCTCATCGTTCTGCTCACTGCGGCGACCCTGGCTGCGGCTTGCCAAGCGGACGCCGGACAGGCCTCATTCTGCGACGGCATCGACGCTCAAGTCGGAGGCTGCGCTACCGATCGACCGACTTTCTCGACGACCACCTGCGCGGGCGCGGGAAAGGAGTTCGGTGAACAGCTCGACGCCCGTCTCCGCCCGATTTTCCAAGGGCCGGCGGAACTTGGTGGGGAGAGTCGAGCAGTGCGCGCCGGGCACACGATCAGCCTGACGCTGAGCCTCGCCAACCTTCACCTACGCAGAAGCGGCATTATCGCCCAGTGTGATGCCGACGAATTCATGGCGGCGGCCGAGGCACAGTTTTCGGCGGAGCTTAAGAGAGACGCCGGCTCCTATCTCGACGATGGCCCGGCCGTCGCGTACGATGTGTGGCTGGACACACTCAAGTCGATGGCGACGATCATCGACTTGGAAGAGGATGTTCCGACGCTCCCCACGGCCGAGCCGACATGATGTGAGTAAGCACCCGACTTGGAGAGGGACCGCCGATCCGGCTGGCCCGTCGCGGGACCGGAACCTGTCAAGCCCCGTGAGACACGTCTTCATGCGCTGCTCTGTCAGTCGACCTCCTTCGGCTTGTTGATCCAGGCGGAGCCGGGCAGTTCCGGCGGCTCCGGGCGCTTATTGACGAAGCGCTCGGGACGCGCGGCGTAGGCGGCGTCGAGCACGAGGGCCCGCTGGGTCCGGACGACGCCGGCGGTGCCGAAGTGGATCGAGGCCGGGGTGTGATAGCCGATCCCGGAGTGCCGGTGGTGATGGTTGTAGAAGTCGAGGAACGGACCGACGAACGCACGGGCATCCTGGATGCTGCCGAAGCGGCCCGGGAAGTCCGGGGCGTACTTGAGCGTCGTGAAGCCGGCTTCGCTGTAGGCGTTGTCGTTGGACACATGGGGCCGGGAGTGGGTGCGCCCGATGCGCAGGTCGGCGAGCAGCACCGAGACGGCCTTGGAGCGCATCGGCGAGCCGCGATCGGCGTGGATCGTGAGCGTGCCCTCGGGGATGGGATCCCCGGCCACAAGGATGCCCTCGATCCAGTCCCGCACGACCTCCCCGTTTTGGCCCTCGACCACGGTCCAGCCGGTGCAGTAGCGGCTGAAGATGTCGAGCATCATGAACAGGTCGTACCAGATGCCCCGCCGTGGTCCGCGCAGGGCCGTGGCGTCGTAGGACCAGACCCGGTTGGGGGCACCGGCGACCAGTTCGGGCACCGTCCGGGGTGGATGGCTGGCCTGCCGCCGGCGCTCGCGGACCTCGCCGCCCGCGCGCAGCAGCCGGTACATCGTCGCCTCCGAGGCGAGGTACGTCCCCTCGTCGAGCAGGGTGGCCCACGCCTGGGCGGGAGCCCGGTCGACGAAGCGCTCACCGTGGAGGATGTCGAGCACGGCCGCCCGCTCGTCGGGCGTCAGCGCATTGGGCGGGGTCGGCCGGGGCCTGGCCGGCCCGGCCATCGGGACTCGGTCCCGGCGGTAGTGGCTCGCTCGAGAACGGCCCACCGCGCGACAGGCACCCTTCGTGCCCACCAGCGGCGCGAGTTCGGTGAACGCGGCGCCGATCACCGCGGCTGCCTCCGGTCCTCGTCGCTCTCGGCCAGCAGCCGCCCCAAGAGCTCGGACGCTTTTCCCTGGATGTCGATCACCAGGCGGGCCTTGGCGAGCTCCGCCTCGGCCCGCTCGGCGCGCCGGCGCAGGCGGGCCATCTCGAGCTCCTCGGACGACGACGCCCGTGGCCTGGGTCTGGGGCCGAGACCGGCCAGGGCCCCCGCGTCCCGGGCCCGTCGCCACTCCACGACATGGGAGCTGTACAGGCCCTCGCGGCGCAGGATGGCGCCCCGCGAGCCGTCGCTCCGGGCCACCTCGTACTCGGCCAGGATCTGCTGCTTGTACTCGGCGCTGAACGTCCGGCGCACCGGGCGCTCGGGCGGGCTCGCATCTCCGTCCATGGCCGCATGATGCGCGCGCTGTATGGTCACGGTCGTCAGGGTCATGATCGTCAGGCTGTGTCCTTCTCGCCCCTGTGGGATGACGGGCTGCTACCCGTGTCTCACCTCAGCCTGACAGACAGGGGATCCGCCGCTCCATCCGCGCGTCCACGCGGCGCGCAGGGACGCGCCCGCCACCACGCCCGAGCCAGAGCCCGAGGG
>JANOTJ010000165.1:0-14912 GCA_031416295.1 Chloroflexota bacterium | reverse complement strand
GACAGGAGGGCGAGCTTGTCCACCGCCAGGGGCCGCCAACCACGATCGAGATACAGCTCCACGAGCGCGAGGTGCAGGCGCGGATCGGCCGGGCTGACGCCGAGCGCGAGATGGCAGGCATCGATGGCGGCACCGACGCTGTCGGCGGCCCGATGTCCGGCGGACGCATCGAGCGCGACCAGGATGGCGGTCTCGGGGTCGCCCGATTCGGCGGCGGCCTCGACCGCCGCGGTCGCCGCGCTCGGATCGAACGGCGGCGCGACGAGTTCGGGCTCGTCCTCGGGCTCAGGCTCCTGCCCATCCGTGCCCGGCGACCGCGCGTCCGTGTGGCCGCTGTCAGCGGGTCCATGCGCGCCATGGCCGGCTTGGTGAACCTGGCCGACCGATGCCCTAAACGCGGACGTCACGTCCAGGGCCCGGCCTTCGAGAACACCGAGCGCCCGGGTCAGTGCCTCGCCGGCAGCCGGGTCCGCGGCGCTCGCCCGGAGGCGGTCGGCGAAGTTCGTCACGGAGCGACGACGACTGCGTGACTCGGCGAGTTCCAGCCCCCGGCGCGCCGCATCGGTCGCATCGGGCAGACGTCCGGCAGCATCGAGCGCGGCGGCCAGTCGATCGAGCGACTCGGCGGCACCTGCGCGATCGCCCCGACCGACAAGGACCTCGGTGCGCCCGCGCAGGGCACCTTCGTCCGTCGGGGAGTGGCCGAGGGCAGCATCGAAAGCGGCCAGCGCTTCAGTGGCCTTGCCCAACTGGGCCAGGACGTTGCCCAGGCCGACCAGGGGCAGGGCCCGGTCCGGGGCGATCCTGGCGGCCTCGCCGTAGGCATCGAGGGCGGCCCCGTGGTGACCGCGAAGGGCGGCCATGTGCCCGCGTCGCAACGCGTCCTTGTAGCGCTCGTAGAGCGCTTCACTCATAGCTGCTCCCACCATCCCCGGCGATCGGGGTCATCCTGCCACGCGCACGCGGTCGGTGTCACGCCAGCGGGAGCATCAACGCCCGACCTCGAACAGGCAGCATCGAGTCGGCCCATCGCCCGGTGGGCCCGGCGGAGCGTATCGCGGTAGCGCTCGTACAGGGAAGCCATCGGGTCGGTCAGGCGGCCGCTGGCGGTCCGTCGCCGAGGAGGCCCACGAGCAGCGCCTTCTGGACATGCAGGCGATTCTCGGACTGCTCGAAGACGAGGCTCTGTGGCCCATCCATGACCGACGACGCGATCTCCTGACCGCGATGGGCGGGCAGGCAGTGCATGGCCATGGCAGCGGGCCCGGCGATGGCCATCAGCGCGTCGTCCACCCGGAACGCGGCGAAGGCGTCGCGGCGCTCGTCCGCCTCCACCTCCTGGCCCATGGAGGTCCAGGCATCGGTGTACACGATGGCCGCCCCACGCACGAGTTCCGCTGGGTCGTGCCCGAACACGAGTCGTCCCCCACTTGCCGCTGCCATCGTCCGGGCGGCAGCCACGATCCCCTCATCGGGCATGTAACCGGGCGGGTGGGCCAGGCGGATCTCCATGCCCAGGGCCGCCCCGAGCAGGGCCAGCGAGTGATAGACGTTGTTGCCGTCGCCGACGAACGTCACGATGACGCCCTCGAGGGACCCGACCCGCTCGCGGATCGTGAACACGTCGGCAAGGGCCTGACAGGGATGTTCGCGCAACGTCAGGCCGTTGATGACCGGGATGGACGCGTGGGACGCGAGTTCGGCGACCAGCGCGTGGGGTCCGGTCCGCGCGACGATCGCGTCCACGAACCGCTCGAGGTTGCGGGCGACATCGCGGACCGCCTCGCGGGCGCCCATCACGGCGTCGTCGGGTAGATAGATGGCGGTGCCGCCGAGCTGGGCCATCCCCGCCTCGAAGGTCACCCGGGTGCGCAGGCTCGGCTTCTGGAAGAGCATCGCCAGCGTCCGCCCCACAAGCGGCGGGGCCGCGTGCCGCCGGGTCGCCCGGAACTCGAACTTGAGCGCCTCGGCCGTGGCGAAGACCCACCCGACCTCGTCGGCCGAGAGGTCCGCGACCGACAGGAGGTCCCTGCCACGCAACGACGCGTGCAGTCGGGCGGCTTCGCTCATCGCTCCACTCTAGCGGCGCAGATGGCGAGTCGAGGCCAAGGCGCGCGCGAGGACGTGAGCGAGCGCACCCTCAGGTGCGTGAGCGAGTGCCCAGAGCGCGCAACGCAGGCATCGGCCGCCAGGTGCGGTGCTAGCGCTTGGTGTACTGGGGGGCCTTCCGGGCGCGCTTCAAGCCGTACTTCTTGCGTTCCTTCATGCGCGGATCGCGGGTCAGGAAGCCGGCCTGGCGAAGCGGCAGGCGATTGGCGTCGGCGTCGACCTCGAGCAGCGCGCGCGCGATACCGTGGCGGATGGCGCCGGCCTGGCCGGTGACGCCACCGCCCTCGACCTTGACCAGGACGTTGAAGCGACCCTCGGTGCCGGTGACCCGGAAGGGCATGCGCACGTCGGCCTCGCTGACCGCGTTCCCGAAGTGGGCTTCCATGGACCGTCCGTTGACCATCATCTCGCCATCGCCCGGCAACAGCCGGACGCGAGCGATGGCCGTCTTGCGGCGACCGGTCCCGGAGTAGAACGAAGGAATGGGCATCGTCGTGGTGCTCCTCGTCAGGCGAGCGACTCAGGCACCTGGGCCTGATGGGGATGATCTGGGCCGGCGTAGATCTTGAGCTTGCGGAGCTGCTGGGCACCGAGCCGGTTATGCGGCAACATCCCCTTGACAGCCCGGCGGATGACCTCCTCGGGGCGGCGGCCAAGGAGGTGCCCGAGGGTCTCTTCCTTGAAGCCCCCCGGGTAGCCGCTGTGTCGGGCGTAGATCTTGGTCTCGAGCTTGTCACGGGTCACGGTGATCCGCGACGCGTTGAGCACGATCACGTGGTCGCCCGAATCGAGACTGGGCTGGTACATCGGCTTGTGCTTGCCCTCGAGGACATGCGCGATGCGCGAGGCGAGGCGGCCGAGCGTCTCGTCCGTCGCATCGACGACGTACCAGCGTCGTTCGATCTCGCTCTCCCGGACCGAATAGGTCTTCGCGTTCATCGTTCCTCGTGTGCTCCGTTCATCTCGCCGCCGGTGTTGCGCCCGAAGGCGACTCGCCGGAGACACAGGCCCTTGGCCGGGGCGGCTGCCCCGGAGAAGGCCGGACCCGAGCCGGCCAGTGCCGCTCGGACCGCTTCCATATCACTTCGTTCGAGGCCGACCTCCAGGAGGGCGGCCACCATGCGCCGGACCTGTCCGCGGAGGAAGGCGTCGGCCCTGACGTCGATCGTCACCAGCCGGCCGTCCCTGCGGACCCGGACCGCCATGACGGTCCGGACCGTCGAGCGGTCCCCCGCCCCGAAGGCCCGGAAGTCGTGCCGGCCCATGAAGACCGACCCGGCCCGCTCCATCGCGGCGGTATCGAGCGGGATCCGCACCCCGAGCGCCGTTCGCTCGCGGAGCGGGCTGTGCGGCCCGTTCCATACGGTATAGCGGTACTCCCGGTACCGCGCCGCGAAGCGGGGGTTGAACCCGTCCGGTGCCCGGCGCACAGCCCGGACCGCGACATCTGCCGGCATGAGCGCCTGGAGCGCTCGTTCCAGCTCCGTCGCCGTCAGGCGCCCGTCGTAGGGAAAGGCGATGACCTGCCCCGTGGCGTGCACCCCGGCATCCGTGCGACCGGCCCCGTCGACCCGATGATGCACCCCGTCGCCGAGGTGCGCCAGCGCATCTTCCAGGACCCCCTGGACTGTCCGTCTCCCTGGATTGACCTGGAAGCCGGCGAAGTCCGTTCCGTCATATTCGACCCGAGCCGTGAAGCGACGCGGGGACACCCTCTCGGGCATCGCGATGATCAGACGAGTTCGAGTTGGACGATCTCCGCGGCATCGCCGCGGCGCTGCCCGATGCGGATGATCCGCGTGAATCCGGAATTCCGGTCAGCGTACTTGGACGCGATCTCGTCGAAGAGCTTGTCCACGACGAGCGGCTCGTTGGGGAACGCTGCGACGACGGCACGACGGGCGGACAGGTCGCCACGCTTGGCCAGCGTGATCATCTTCTCCACGCGCCCGCTGATCTCCTTGGCCTTGGCCTCGGTCGTCTTGATGCGCTCGTAGCGGATGACCGACACGGTCAGGTTCTTGTACAGGCTGAGCCGCGGGCCCTGCTTGCGGCTGAGCTTGCGCCCGCCGATCCGATGCGCCATCGAACTACGCCTCGGTCTCGTCCTCGAACGGCTCGTCGCCGTCGAGATCGTCCAGGCCGTCCGGCTCCGTCTCGGGGATGATGAAGCCGCGCATGCGCAGTCGCTCCTTCATCTCGTCGAGGGATTTCTTGCCGAAGTTGCGCATCCGCAGCAGATCATCGTCCTTGAGCTGGAGCAGCTGCCCCACCTTGACGATGTTGTTGCGCTTCAGTGAGTTGTAGGCGCGCATCGGGAGATCGAGCTCCTCGATGGGCATGTCCAGCATGTTGGGCGGGAGCGCCGCGACACCGGTCACCGCGGCCGCCGGGATGGCGGCCATGCCGACCGTCACGAACGGGCGGAACTGGTTGACCAGGATCTCCGCGGAGCGGCTGAGCGACTCCTCGGGGCTGATCGTGCCGTCGGTCTCGATCTCGATCGTGAGCTTGTCGAAGTTGGTCATCTGACCGACGCGCATGCTCTCGACCCAGTAGTTGACTTTGCGGACCGGGGTGAAGATGGCGTCCACGGCGATCACGCCGATGGGCAGTGCTTCGGCGCGCTCGGCGCCGAGGTAGCCGACACCGCGCTCGACCGTGAGGTCCATCTCGATCGTGACGTCGTCCGTATCGAGGGTCATCAGGACCAGTTCCGGGTTGATGATCTCGATATCTGCCGACTCGGCCACGTCGGCCGCGGTCACCGCGCCGGCACCGCTCTTGATGAGCCGGAGCTGGACCGGATGGGCGGCGTAGCTCTTGAGCCGGAGCTTCTTGACGTTCAGGACGATCTGGGTGACGTCTTCCTTGACCCCCGGGATCGTCGAGAACTCCTGGTAGACGTCACGGATCTGGATGCTCGTGACGGCCGCGCCCTCGAGCGAGGACAGGAGGACGCGCCGAAGCGCGTTGCCGAGGGTGACGCCATAGCCGGCCTGGAGGGGTCCGGCTTCGTACTTGGCGTACGTGCCGGCTTCCTCGACAGGCTCGATCTGCGGGCTCTCGAGTTCGATCATTAGGGGCGGTTACCTCGAGTAGTACTCGACCACGAGCTGCTCGTTGAGATCGAGCGGCATCTGGTCGCGACTGGGGGGCGTGACGACGGAACCGGACAGGGTCGTGCCGTCGATCGACAGCCACGCCGGGGCCTGGTGATTGCGCAGGGTCTCCTTGGCCAGCTTGAACGGCTCGCGGACGCGCCGCACCTCGCGGACCTCGATCCGGTCGCCGGCCTTGAGCTGGTAGGAGGGGATGTCGGTCGGGACGCCGTTGATGGCGAAGTGGCCGTGGGCGACGAGCTGGCGCGCCTGGGCACGGGAGCTCGCGATGCCCATCCGGTAGACCACATTGTCGAAGCGCAGCTCAAGGGTGCGCAGGAGGTTCTCACCGGTGACCCCGGGACGGTTCTCGGCGGCATCGAAGTAGTTGCGGAACTGGCGCTCGAGCACGCCGTAGGTCTTGCGGACCTTCTGCTTCTCGCGCAGCTGCAGGCCGTACTCGCCGACCTTGCGACGGCGGACGCCGTGCTGGCCGGGCGGGGACGGACGGCGCTCGAAGGCGCATTTCTTGGTATAGCAACGCGAGCCCTTCAAGAAGAGCTTGGCGCCCTCGCGCCGGCAGATCCGGCAGACAGCTTCGGTGTAACGGGCCATGGTCCTCTGCGCTCGACTAGACGCGACGCCGCTTGGGCGGGCGGCATCCGTTATGCGGGATTGGGGTCACATCGGTGATGGCATTGACCTCGAGGCCTGCGGCCTGGAGTGATCGGATGGCCTGTTCACGGCCGGCGCCCGGCCCCTTCACGTAGACCTCGACCTGGCGCATGCCATGCTCCATGGCCCGCTTGGCCGCACCCTCAGCCGACAGCGCTGCGGCGTACGGCGTGCTCTTGCGCGATCCCTTGAAGCCGGCCACCCCGGCCGACCCCCAGCTGATGACCGCGCCGTTGAGGTCCGTGATGGTGATGATCGTGTTATTGAACGTCGCCTGGATGTGGACGTGCCCCTGGGGCACGTTCTTGCGCTCCCGACGGCGCTGCTTGACCGCGCGCTTGCGTTCAGCCATGCCTGGTCAGTCCCCTATCACTTCTTGCGCCGCACGCCGACCGTCTTCTTCGGTCCGCGCCGCTGGCGAGCATTGGTCTTGGTCCGCTGGCCACGCACCGGCAGGTTCCGGCGGTGGCGCAGGCCGCGATAGGAGCCGATCTCGATCAGGCGCTTGATGTTGAGCTGGACCTCACGACGGAGATCGCCCTCGACCTTGTAGCGCCGATCGATGAGTTCGCGCAGGCGGTTGACCTGCTCCTCGGTGAGATCGCGGACCCGGGTGTCCGGGTTGATATTCGTCTGGGCCAGGATCTTCTGACTGGTGGGCAGCCCGATGCCGAAGATATAGGTCAGGGAGATCTCGACGCGCTTCTCACGCGGGATGTCATTACCGGCGATGCGTGCCATCGATTACCCCTGCCGCTGCTTGTGCTTGGGATTGATGCAGATGACCATCACGGTGCCGTGGCGACGGATGACCTTGCAGTTGTCGCAGCGCGCCTTGACGGATGCTCTGACCTTCAACGGATCCTCGTTCGTGCTCGTGTACTGGGATGGCTACTTGAGTCGGTAGGTGATTCGACCGCGGGTCAGGTCGTACGGCGAAAGCTCGACGCGGACCCGATCGCCCGGCAGGATCCGGATGAAGTTCATCCGGAGTTTGCCGCTGATGTGGGCAAGCACCCGATGGCCATTTTCAAGCTCGACCGCGAACATGGTGTTGGGCAACGGCTCGATGACCGTGCCTTCGACTTCGATCGCATCTCGCTTGGCCACAGGCTATCTGCTTCCCTTTCTCACGCGGAGTGTCGGCCCGGATGGACCGACACACGAACGCATAGCGTACCAAAACTCCCCCGAACCGGCAACCGCCTCGTGGATCAGACGGTCGTGAGGATCTCGGGCCCGTGTTCGGTGACCGCGATGGAGTGCTCGAAGTGGGCGGCCAGCGAGCCGTCCACAGTCGCGACCGTCCAGTCATCCTCGAGGACGTGCGCGTGGTAGTCGCCGAGGGTGAACATGGGCTCGATGGCCAGGCACAGGCCGGCCTCGAGCTTGCGTCCGCGTCGACCGGTCCGATAGTTCGGGACCTGCGGCTCCTCGTGCATCGCGGTGCCGATGCCATGACCCACGAACTGGCGGATGACACCGTAGCCGCGCGCCTTGGCGACCTCCTCGACCGCGGCCGAGATGTCGTCGATATGGTTGCCAGGCACGGCCGCGGCGATGCCCGCCATCATCGCCTCGCGGGTCGCCTCGATCAGGTCGCGTACGGCCGGCGGCGGGTCGCCGACGAAGAAGGTGCGGGCGGCGTCGCCATGCCAGCCGTCCACTATGGCACCGGCGTCGACGCTCACGAGCTGCCCGTCACGGATGGTCCGCTCGCCCGGGATGCCGTGCACGATCTCGTCATCGATGGAGATGCACAGGCTGGCCGGGAAGGGCCGGCGCGGGTTGATGCCGGGATAGCCCTTGAACGACGGGACGGCGCCGGCCGCCCGGATGTGGGTCTCGGCGATCCGATCGAGATGGCCGGTCGAGACGCCGGGCTTGAGCTCAGACTCGACGAGGGCGAGGACTTCGGCGACGACGCGACCGGCGCGGCGCATGGCCGCGATCTCGGCGCGTGACTTGCGGGTGACCACCGTCGCCCTCAGACGCTGCCGGCCGGAGCCGGGTCGTCGGTCAGGGCCGCCACGAGGTCGGCCGTCACCTGTTCGATGCCCCGCCGGCCGTCCACGCTGCGCAGGACGCCCCGGGCCGCGTAGTGCTCGCTGACCTCGGCCAGGCTGGACAGGGTCAGGTCCAGGCGCACCCGGATGGTCTCGGCCCGGTCGTCATCGCGCTGGATCAGCTCCGACCCGTCGAGGTCGCAGTGTCCGCTGATGCGCGGCGGGTTGGTGCGCTCGTTGTAGACGTGGCCGGACGTGCGGCACACCCAGCGGCCGGACATGCGCTCCACGAGTTCGTCGGGCGGCACATCGATGCTGATCGCCCGATCGACGACCGCTCCGCGCTCGGTCAGCGCGCTGTCGAGCGCGTGGGCCTGCGGGCGATTGCGGGGGAAGCCATCGAGGATGACCCCGGCCGAGGCGTCCGGCTGGGCCAGACGCTCCAGGAGCATGCGCACCGTGATGTCGTCGGGCACGAGCTGGCCGCGTTCCATGTAGCGGCGCGCCTCGATGCCGACCGGCGAGCCGTCCCGCACGGCGGCCCGAAACAGGTCCCCGGTGGCGACATGGGGCAGGTGCAGCCGATCGGCGAGGATCGGGGCCTGGGTCCCCTTCCCGGCACCGGGGGCGCCCAGCAGGACGACCACCCTCATCCGTCGGCCCTGGCGGCCGGCTCGATCACCGGATGAAGCCCTCGTAGTTGCGCATCATCAACTGGGCCTCGATCTGCTTCATCGTCTCCACGACCACGGACACGATGATGAGCAGGCTCGTGCCGCCCAGACCGAGCGAGGCGAGGTCGCTGAAGATCACCCCGAGCAGCGAAGGCGAGACGGCCACGATGGCCAGGAAGAGCGCGCCCGCGAAGGTGATCCGGGTGACCACCCGGGCAAGGTAATCCTGGGTCGGACGACCCGGTCGGATGCCCGGGATGAACCCGCCGTTCTTGCGCAGCTGTTCGGCCGTCTCATCGGGCTTGAAGGTGAAGGCCGTGTAGAAGTACGTGAAGCCGATGGTCAGGAAGAAGTACAGGATCACGTAGATCAGCGATGTCGGGCTCAGCAACGTGGCGATCCCGCCGGAGATACTGCGCACGATATCGATGTCCGACGCCTGGAAGTACGAGGCCAGCTGGACCGGGAAGAGCAGGATGCTGACCGCGAAGATGATCGGGATCACGCCGGCCTGGTTGACCCGCAGGGGCAGGAAGGTCTGCCCGCCCTGGTACATGCGTCGGCCGCGGACTCGGCTGGCGTACTGGACCGGGATGCGGCGCTGCCCCTCCTGGATGTAGATGATCACCCCGACCGCCGCGATGGCGACGATGGCGAAGGCCAGGAACGCGGCCACGTTGGGGTTCGCGAAGAAGGCGTTGATGGCGCCCGGCGCCTGGCTGACGATGCCCGCAAAGATGATGAAGCTGATGCCGTTGCCGATGCCCCGCTCAGTGATCAGCTCACCGAGCCACATCAGGGCGATGGACCCGGCCGTCAGGGTCGCGATCTGGGTCAGGGTGTCGAAGCTGGCGAGGTCGAAGGTGCCGGTCAGGACCGGCGGGTTCTGGGCGTTCAGGAGAGCCAGGAACCCGTACGCCTGGAGTATCGCCATCGGGACGGACAGATAGCGGGTGTACTGGGTGATCTTGTTGCGCCCGTACTCCCCTTCACGGCTCAGCTGCTGGAGCGAGGGCACGACGCCCTGCATCAGCTGCATGATGATCGAGGCGTTGATGTACGGGTTCAGGCCGATGGCCACCACCGAGAAGTTCGAGAGGCCGCCGCCGGAGAACAGGTTCAGCAGCCCGAAGATCGGGTTGCCAGCGAGGAAGTCCTCCAGATTGGCTCTGTCCACCCCGGGCACGGGCACGCTGGCCAGGAACCGGAAGGCGATGAGCAGGCCCAGGACGACGAGGATCCGACGCCGGATGTCGGGCGCGCGGAACGCGTTCAGCAGCGATTCGAACACGGGGTCAGGCGTCGTCGCCGGACGGCGTCTCGGCCCTGGGGGCCGGGTCGGCGTCGGTGCTCGTCTCGGTGTCCGCCGCCGCCTCGGGGCTGACATCGGCTGGGGCTACATCGGCTGGGGCGTCCGGGGCCGACTCGGCCTCAAGGCCGATGGCCCGCATCGGCCCGGTCGGGATCTCGAGGACGTTGACCGAACCACCAGCCGCTTCGATCTTGGCGCGCGCAGATGCGGTGAACGCATCGGCCACGACGAAGAGCGGCGTGGACAGTTCGCCGTTGCCCAGTATCTTGAGCGGCTTGTTCAGGGTCCGAACGAGCCCGACGGCGCGCAGGATGTCCTGGTTGACCGTGATCTGGGGCAGGGCCCTGGACTTCCCCTTCGCGGACGGCGGGGCCTCGATCTCGAACGCGCCACGCTCGGCGGCGGCCGCGATGGCGCCGACGTTCACGACCTCGTACTCGATCCTGAAGCGGTTCTTGAAGCCGCGCAGCTTGGGGATGCGCATGTGCAGCGGGGTCTGACCGCCCTCGAACCAAGGCGGGATGGAGCCACCGGCGCGGGCCTTCTGGCCCTTGGTGCCGCGGCCCGCGGTCTTGCCCTTGCCGGCGGCGATGCCGCGGCCCACTCGGGTGCGCGCCTTGCGTGACCCGTCGGCCGGACGCAGATCGTGGAGCTTCATGCCTTCTCCTTGGCCTCGGACTCCGCGATCTCCTCGACGCTGACGAGGAAGCGGACTTGTCGGACCATGCCGCGCGTCGCCGGGTTATCGGCGATCGTGCTGGTGCTGCCGATCCCGTGCAGGCCGAGGGCCCTGACGGTCGCCCGGTTGCGGGCGATGTGGCTGATCGTGCTCCTGGTCTGGGTGACTTTCAGCTTAGCGCCCATCGTTGCCCTCCACGGCCGCCGGCTGGCCCGAGATGCGGCTGGTCAGCTTGACCCCGCGCCGGGCGCCGAGCTCCTCGGCTGAATGCAGGCCGCGCAGCGCCTCGATGGTCGCGCGGGTGACGTTGACCGGGTTGGTGGACCCGTAGATCTTGGACAGGATGTCGCGCACACCGGCCGCCTCGAGCACCGCGCGGACCGAGCCGCCGGCGATGACGCCGGTGCCCTGACTGGCGGGCTTGAGCATGACCTTGCTGGCCGAGAACTGGACGTTCACCTCGTGGGGGATCGTCGTCCCGACCATGGGGATCTTGATGAGGTTCTTCTTGGCGTCCTCGACGCCCTTTCGGATCGACTCCGGGACCTCACCGGCCTTGCCCAGGCCGACGCCCACGTGGCCGGCACCGTCACCAACGACGACGACCGCGCTGAAGCTGAACCGCCGGCCGCCCTTGACGACCTTGGCGACCCGGTTGATCTGGACGACGCGCTCCTCGAGCGCGAGCTTGCTGGGATCGATCCTTGCCACGTGTGCTCCTTCTGATCAGAAGTCGAGTCCGGCCTCGCGGGCGGCATCGGCGAGCGACTTGATCCGCCCGTGGTACCGGAACCCGGCTCGATCGAAGACCACGCGCTCGACGCCGGCGGCCTTGGCCCGCTCGGCGACAAGCCGGCCGACGACGGCCGCTTCCTCGGTCTTGGTCGAGGTCGAGCCCTTGAGCTCCGTCTCGACCGTGGAAGCCGCGGCGAGCGTCCGTCCGGACGCGTCGTCGATGACCTGCGCGTAGATGTGATTGAGGCTGCGGAAGACCGCCAGGCGCGGGCGCTCCACCGTACCCGCCATATGGAGGCGGATGCGTTCGTGGCGCTTGCGTCGTGCGGCGCCGCGAGTGGCGACCTGCGTCATCGTGTCGTTCCTTGTCCGTTGTCGATCACTTCTTGCCGCCGATCTTGCCGGCCTTGCCGGCCTTGCGGCGGACCACTTCACCGGCGTACCGAACACCCTTGCCCTTGTACGGCTCGGGCTTGCGAGTCGAGCGGATCTTGGCGGCGATCTGGCCGACGAGCTCCTTGTCGATGCCGACGACGGCCAGCCGGGTGGGGTTCTCGATCTCGAAGCTGATGCCCTCCGGCGGGTCGATCTCGATCGGGTGGCTGTAGCCGAGATTGAGCGTCAGCTTGCGGCCGTTGAGCGTCGCTCGATAGCCGACGCCGGTGATCTCCAGTCCCTTGCGATAGCCGTCGGTCACGCCGACGACCATGTTGTTCACGAGGGTCCGGGTCAGGCCGTGGAGCTGCTTGTGGGTCTTCTGTTCGGTCGGGCGGGTGACCACCAGGTTGGCGTCCTCGCGACTGACCGTGATATCCGGGTGGAGGTTCCGGCTGAGCGTGCCCCTGGGCCCTTTGACCGTGACCTGGCTGCCATCGATGGCCACGTCCACGGAGGACGGGACGGCGATGGGCATGCGTCCGATTCTTGACATGTGATCGCGCCTACCAGACGTACGCGAGGACTTCGCCGCCCAGCTGCGCCTGACGCGCCTGCTGACCGGTCATGATCCCCTGGCTGGTGCTGACGATGACGATGCCCAGGCCGCCGAGCACGCGCGGGATGTCCGTCTTGCGCGCATAGACGCGCAAGCCGGGCTTGCTGATGCGCTTGAGCCCGGAGACGACCGGGACCTTCCCGTCGACGTACTTGAGGGTCAGGCGCAGGACCGCGGTCGGCCCCTCCTGCTCCTCGGCGACGTCGGCGATGAAGCCCTCGTCCTTGAGGATGCGGGCAATCTCACGCTTGGTCCGGGACGCCGGGACGAGCACTTCGGTGTGGCGTGCCCGCGAGGCGTTCCGGACGCGCGTGAGCATGTCCGCGATCGGGTCAGAGATGTTCATCGGTGTCCTACCAACTCGACTTCGTGACGCCCGGCAGCTCGCCCAGGAGCGCTCGCTCCCGGAAGCAGATGCGGCAGAGCGCGAACCGTCGCATGAAGGCGCGCGGACGTCCGCACACGAAGCAGCGGTGATACCCCTGCACCTTGTGCTTGGGCGCTCGCTTGGCCTTGGCGATCAACGACTTCTTAGCCATGATTCTCCCTCCCCGCGCCTACGAGGCGAAGGGCATGCCGAGGAGTTCGAGAAGCTTCTTCGATTCCTCGTCGGTCTTCGCCGTCGTCACGATGCTGATCTCCAGCCCGCGGAGACGGTCCACCTTGTCGTAGTCGATCTCGGGAAACGCGAGTTGTTCGCGCAGCCCGAGGGTGTAATTGCCCCGCCCATCGAACGACTTGCCGGGGATCCCCCGGAAGTCGCGGATACGCGGCAGGGCCAATGTGGTCAGGCGGTCCAGAAAGTCCCACATCCGCTCACCGCGGAGGGTCACCTTGGCGCCGATCGAGTTGCCCGTCCGCAGTCGGAACTGGGCGATCGAGCGCTTGGCCTTGGTGACGATGGGCTTCTGGCCGGTTATGAGGGTCAGGTCGCCGAGGGCCGCGTCAAGGGCCTTGGCATTGCTCAAGGCCTCACCGAGACCGATGTTGACGACGATCTTGCTGACCTTGGGAACCTGATTCGGATTCCCGTAGTCGAACTGCTTCTGGAGGGCAGGCACGATCTCGGCCGCATAACGCTCGTGCAGGCGACTGGTCACGACTTCACCTCGAGCTGCTCGCCGCAGTGGCGGCAGACGCGCACGCGACGGCCGTTCTCGAGGGTCGCATGCGCGATGCGGGTGGGCTTGTCACAGCTTCCGCACACGATCATGACCTTGCCGATGGGCATGGGCTGGGCGACCTCGATGATGCCACCGGGCTCGATCCGCGGGGCGCCGCCGACGCCGGACGTGGAGCCCTGGCGGGCCTTGGTGTGGCGCTTGGCGATGTTGACGCCCTCGACGACGATGGTCACGCCGCCGACCGACGAACCGCGGCGGAACGCACTCTTGCCACCGCGCGGAGCGGGCTCGCGGCGCACGACACGCTCGACGACACCGCGCTTGCCGGCATCGCGGCCGGCGAGGACCACGACGGTATCGCCCTTGCGGACCTCGGGCACCTTGGGCGATCGGGTCACGGTCGTCCGGACGGCCATCACAGCACCTCCGGTGCGAGTGACACGATCTTCATGTAGTTGCGGTCGCGCAGCTCGCGGGCGACCGGGCCGAAGATCCGGGTGCCGCGCGGGTTGCCCTGGTTGTTGATCAGGACGGCTGCGTTCTCGTCGAACCGGATGTAGCTCCCGTCGGCGCGGCCATATTCCTTGGCCGTGCGCACGATGACCGCGCGCACGACATCGCCCTTCTTGACGGCGGCGTTGGGGATGGCCTGCTTGACGCTGGCGATGATCACATCGCCGACGCCCGCGGTGGTCTTCAGCGAGCGACCCATGACCCGGATGCACTGGATGCTCCGGGCCCCGGTGTTGTCCGCCACCTTGAGGCGGGTCTGCGACTGGATCACGAGGCCGCCTCCTCCGCCGGCGCGTCAGCCGAGGGTGCGGCTGCGGCTGCGGCCTCATCACGGGCACGACCCGGATGCGCGGCGGAATGGATGGCCTCGGTGACCTCATCCTCCTCGGAGACCACGGAATCACCGGGCAGGCTGTGGTCGCCCGCTCGGGCGACCACGCTGACCAGACGCCAGCGCTTGGTGGCCGACAGGGGCCGCGATTCCTCGATGAGGACGGTATCGCCGATATTGGCGTCATTGGCCTCGTCGTGGGCCTTGAACTTGGTACTCAAGCGGATGACCCGCTTATACAGCCGGTGACGCGCCAGGCGCTCGACGGACACGACGATCGTCTTGTCCATCTTGTCGCTGACCACGCGGCCGACCTTCGTCTTTCGCTTGCCTTGCACTGGTGCGTTCGCTCCTGTCATCGCGTGATCTCCCTCAGACCGTCGCGCCGAGCTTGCGCTCGCGCTGCACGGTCAGGATCCGCGCGATCGCTCGACGCGTATGCGGGATCGCGCTGTAGTCCTTGAGTTGGCGGGTCGAGAGCGCGAAGCGCGCCCCCCACAGGTCCTGCTTGGCCTCGCGGAGTGCGTCCTCTAGCTCCGTGTCGGAGAGCTGGCGAACCTTCTCGATATCCATCAGTTCGCCTCCTTGGCCGATTCACGAACGACGACGCGGGTGGTCACCGGCAGCTTGTGGCTGGCCAGGCGCATCGCCTCGACGGC
>JANOTJ010000164.1:0-7399 GCA_031416295.1 Chloroflexota bacterium | reverse complement strand
CCAGGCTCGAAGCCGAGATCACCGCTCGCGAGGAACAGGCCGCTGTTCGTGGTTGCGAACGTGAGTCGTTCCATGCCTGTCGGGGTCAGGCGAGTCATCCGGCCGCTCCGGTTCAGGACGGTACCGTCCCGGTACACCGTGAGCGACGGATACCTGTATCCCTCGGTGTCCCTCCCGATGTCGACGCGCAGCAGAACCACCGGGTCGATGCTCGAGGCGACCGGCCCGCTGGGCGATCCGTGCCAGACGACATCGGATATGGCACCCGATCGGAGTCGCTCCACGGCGCCGTCGAGTGACACGATGGCGAGTCCCGGGTCGGTCCCCCCGGTCGCCAGGGCAACCCATGCGCCGTCGGGAGACAGGCTGGGTCGCGAGGCGACCTGGAGTCCCTGGGTCAGTCGAGCGGGCGCCGACGAGCCCGGCCCAAGCCGCCAGACGTCGCCCTCGAGAACGAAGACGATCTGACCCGACGCTAGCATCTGCGGCCAGTGGATCTCGCCGGATCCCGTGAACTGGTCCGAGGCGAGTCCATCGAGGGTGACGGTCCGGATCGTGGTCGTGGCCGCCGGGAAGTCGGAGCGCGCATACACGATCCCGCCTGCGGGCGTCCAGGACGGGTCGTACCCACTGCCAAGGACCGTGTAGTCCGTTCCGTCCGGTCGCATGACCCCGACCTCGAAGACGACGCCGACGTGCTGGGCCAGCAGCCAGGCTCCGTCTGGCGACCACGTTGGCGATGATGAGGCCGGCAGCCGCCGTTGGTTCGAACCGTCGGCGTCGGCGATCCATGCTTCACCGAGGTCGATCATCCCGCGCCGGAAGGCGATCCGGCGTCCGTCTGGCGAGACGTGCGGAGCCGCGGCCTCGCTGATGGCCTTCGTGATCCCCGTGCAATCGGCGTCGGCCCGGAACGTATCGGGGAATCCGTCGGCGGTAGCGGTCGGCGGGCCCGCGAAGAAGATCGTACGCCCGTCGGTCGACCAGCTGGGTGCTGAGCCGATACCGCATGACACGTCACCGGTGCCATCCGCGGAGACGACACGGACTTCGCCGCTTCCAACGGGACCGACCACGTAGGCGATCATCCCGGTCGGCAGGGAGGCGACCGGCCCGCTGGGCGACGGTGTGGGGCTCGGAGTGACGGCCGACCCCGCGGGCGGGCTGACGTAGGTGAAGTCCCGGAGTGGATCCGCACCGCTCACTTCGGCCCAGCCGGCGATGACCAACCGGTCGTCTGCGCCCGCGATGTCGACCGCGCCAAAGGAGACGAGATCGGGGATCGACGGCAGGCCGGGAACGCGTTGCCAGGTGACGCCGTCGTCGCTGCGCCAGAGTTGAAGTTCCACCGGCTGGTCGCCGTCCGGGTCGAACGAACCGAGCGCGAACACCTGCCCACCGGCCGTCGTGACGTCCTGGAGCATGGGCGCCCCGGTCACCTCGGTGGCGGTCCAGGTCGAGCCGTTCGCCGAGCTGACGGCCACCCCGCCGGAGGCCGTCCCGAAGCAATCCGGCAGGCAGATGGTTCCGACCGCGACGAGACCGGGTCCGCCCACCGTCACGCCCGACAGGAACCCACCCTGATTGACGGTCTCACCGCCGCCGATGCCGAGCCCGGCGTCACCGGATCGCGTCCAGGTGAGGCCGTCGGGGGACGTCCAGGCCGCAGGCTGAGACGTCTGACCATCGATACCGGTCCGGGCATCGCCGACCGCCACGTACCCATCGGGCGTCGCGACGACGGCGCGCATGCCGCCGCAGCTGGGTTCTTCTCCGGTATCCAGGCATGGTCCGACGTCCATCCGCTCGGTGTCGGCGGCGCGCTCCCAGGTGATGCCATCGGACGAGATCCACGCGGCAGCGCGGGCTCCGAGGGTCTCGTTGCTGATCCCGCCTCCGAACACCCGACCGACGATGACATAGCCCCGGGAACTCGCGGCGATCGCACTGAAGCGCGCCTGTTCCCCGGACGGCCCGAACGCGAACGGATTGCGTTGCCAGGTTCGCCCATCGGGCGACTGCCAGATCCGCGGCCCGCCGAGATCATCGTCGAACGCGTAGCCGATCGCCACGAGTCCGGTCGGCCCGGCGGCCATATCGACGATCTCCTTCTCGGGACCGCTCAGCGGAATGGCGAGCCCGACCCGCAGGCCGTCCTGTTCAGGCACGCGGGTCCACGGCTGGCCAGCCTCGGCCGTCCAGGCCGGGACGAAGCAGGTCGTCGGATCGCTGTTGTCGGCGTCGCAGCGGCCGCGGCCCATGCCGACGAGGTCGGTCCCATCCAGAGCGATAGCCGAGATCAAGACGTCATCCGACGCCGGGAAGTCGATGGTTTCCCAGGTGTCGCCGATGACAGCGGGTGACGCATCCGGCCCGGGACTCGCGTCGGCCACGATGACCGGCGGCGACGGCAGGACCATGATCGAGGGAGGGTCGATCGAGCGCAGCAGGGAAGCCCCGGCAGCCGCGATCCCGAGCAGGCCCAGCAACACCAGGGCCGCGGCGGCCAGCAGCAGCAGGCGCTGCGGCCGGTCGGGACGTCGGGCGATAGCAGCCGCCACAGCGGCATCGACCCGCGGCGAGGGAAGCAGGGTCAGGGGTCGGCTCAGGACATGGGCGTCGGCTCGCAGGCCGGCCACCCGCCGGGTGCAGGACGGGCAGGTCGCCACGTGCGCATTGAGTTCGCTCGCCTCGGCCCTGGAGAGGTCGAAGTCGATGGCGGTCGCCGCCAGATCCAGGGCGCGATCGTGGCGCGGTCGGTCGTCGGTTCGCTGGTCGTTCATGACCGACCCTCCTCCGCTTCCAGGACCAGGCGCAGCTGCACCCGCGAGCGACACAACAGCGTGCGCGTGGCGCCCTCGGTCCGGCCGATCGAGGTGGCGATCTCGTGACCGTTGAAGCCTTGCGCGGCGAGCAGCATGGCGGCCCGCCCGTCGGGTGACAGCCGGGCCAGGGCGGCGTTCAGTTCCGCCTGCCGCTCGGTTCGCTCGACCGCGCCCTCGGGAGACGTGGGCACGCGGCGGTCCACCAGGCGGGGCAGCAGGCGGGTCCAGCGCACCCGGCGCCGGGCCCGACTGATCGCTTCGTTGGTTGCCACCCGATATAGCCAGGGCCGTACCGCGTCGGGCATCCGGCCGGCCCGGGCCTCCTTGATCAGGCGGATGAACGACTCCTGGAGGACATCCTCGGCTGCCTCGCGGTCGCGGGTCATCCGGACGAGGAAGGCGAACAGCTCGGAGCGGTGGGTCTCGTAAAGCGTGCTCAGGACCGTGTAATCCGAGCGGGTCGTCCCGTGCAGCCGCTCCAGCGTGGGCTGCAAGTCATCCGCGGCTGTCGACTCCTCTCGGTCGTTCATGTCGGTGTGACGTACACGGGACGGGCTTGTTACCGGGTCGTCTCGGACAGCCCCCGCTCAGCGACCTCATCGCCGCGATCCAGAATCAGGTGGCGCCCGTCCTCCTGATCATCGTCGCGGCGCTCGTGGCGAGGTCGGCCTCCGGGGTCTTCGTGCAAAGCATCGTCAAGGCGCTCCTGGACCGGGAGGGCGAGCCGCGGGTCAGGCGGGCAGGTCGCGCTCGGCGGGGCCGATGTAGTTCACGTCGGGGCGGATGAGCTTGTTGGCCGAGGCCTGCTCCAAGGCGTGCGCGGTCCAGCCCGCGTGGCGGGCCAGGGAGAAGGTAGCCGGGAACAGGTCCGGCGCAAGGCCGACGCCCATGAGCACCGGTGCCGCGTAGAACTCGACGTTCGTCTTGAGCGGTCGCTCCGGGTGCTTCTCGGCGAGGATGCGCAGGGCGACGTCCTCGACCTCGATCGCGAGCTGGAGCCACGACGGCTTGTGCTCCATGCCCTCGGCGACCGTGCGCAGCGCCGCGGCCCGCGGATCGTAGGCGCGATAGACCCGGTGGCCGAAGCCCATGAGCCGCTCGCCCCGGGCGAGCGCGTCGCGCAGCCACTCCTCGGCGTGCTCCACTGAGCCCATCTGGGACAGCTGGTCCACGACTTCCGAGGGCGCCCCACCGTGGAGCGGACCCTTCATCGTGCCGATGGCGCCGGCGACCGCCGAGGCGATGTCAGATCGGGTCGAGGTGATGACTCGCGCCGTGAACGTGGACGCGTTGAAGGAGTGCTCGGCCCCGACGATGAAGTAGGCATCGAGGGCGCGCACCGTGCCCGGATCCGGCCGCTGCCCGCTGAGCTGGTACAGGAATCCTTCCACGAGATCGAGCGCCGGATCGGGCTCGATGGGCTCCTGCCCGGCGCGCAGCCGGGCGAACGCGGCCAGGGCCGACGGCGAGAACGCGGTCAGGGCACGCGCCTGGTCCACGGTCGGTGGCCAGGGCAGGTCCTGCGTGGCACCCCAGGCCGAGACCGCAGTCCGCAGCGCGTCCATCGGCTTGGCCGAGGTGGGCAGCGCCTTGAGCACCGTCAGGACGGCCGGCGGGATGGGCCCGGTGGCCAGATGCGCATGCGGGTCCCAATCGCCGGTCCACAGCAGGTTGGCGATCCTCGGGTAGGTGCCATGCGCGACGAGGTCGCCGATGCGGTAGCCGCGGTAGAGCAGCCGGCCTTCGCCGCCATCGATGAACGACAGGCTCGTCTCGCCGGCGATCACGCCCTCGAGGCCCGGCGAGTAGGGACGCGCTGCCTGGTCGGTGCCGGACGCAGGAGCGGCGGGGGTCGTCTCGGTCATGTCAGCGTCGATGGTAGTCGTGCCGGCCGCCGGTCGCAGCGGGCGAACCTTCAGCGTTGCCGCTCGGGCTCAGTCCTCGAGGGCCCTGAGGACCAGGCGCACGACTAGCGAGCCGAGGACCGCCACGACGACCGCGGCGATGAACCCGTTGACCTCCGTGATGCCCATCTCCCGGGCGAGGAAGCCGCCGATCACGCCGCCCAGGATGCCGACCACGATGTTGGGCAGGCAGCCACGCGCCGTGCGACCGCCGAGGAGCGCGCCCGAGATGGCCCCACCCAGGAGGCCCACGATGATCCAGCCGAGCGGGCTCATGTCCAGCATGGGCCGAGTATCACACGGCGGGCGGACTGCCTTCAGCCCGATCCGGCTCGGTGCCTACACCGGTCGCCACCTTGGTCGCGCCCCGGTCGAGCAACGGTTCGCGCCGCGTCTACGGCTCCTGGTTCGGTCGGAGGAATGTGCGAACGGCCGCGACCACTTCGTCGACGTGGGTGTGATGGGCCGCATGCCGAGCGCCCTCGATGACCACGATCCGTCCGTCAGCCAGACGGTCATCGAGCGCGCGCGTCGCGCTGCCGAAGGCGGGCAGGCTGGCTGAGCCAAGCAGCTGCAGGACGGGCTGGCGCACGCCGCCCAGGCGCTCGAGCCCGGCGTCCGCACCTGCCTCCACGCTGAGTTCGCGGGCGATCGTCGGGGCAGCGGCGACACGACGCGGCCAGACCGGATCGGCACGATAGCGCTCGAGCTCGTCGGGGGACATGCCGACGACGCGGGTCATGAATCGTTCCAGCAAGGCCGCATCCTGCCCCGCGTCGGCGAGCGTGATCAGCTCGTCGGCCAGGGCGGCATCGCCGTAGCGTTCGCCGGCTGGCGTCGGGGCGCCCTCGTAGCTCACCACCCGGCGGATGGCGTCGGTCAGGAGCGCCGCACCGAGCGCGCAGCGGCCGCCGTACGAGTGACCGAAGACGTCGACCCGATCGACTCCGCTGGCGGCCGCGACCGCTTCAGCGACAGCCGCGACGTCCTCGAACTCGCGCTCGATCGAGTACGGGGGCGTGTCGCCCGATGCCCCGCGGCCGCGGCGATCGAGGGCGAACAGCTCGAACGCAGGGGCAAGCCCGGGTCCGAGGGCACGGAACGTGGTGTGGTCCGCGGCAGCGCCGTGCACGAGCAGCAGCGGCGGCGTGCCCGGCGTGCCCGGCCCACCCGGCGTGCCCAGCCCACCCGGCGTTCCCGAATGGAAGGCCGCGATGTGCGTGCCGTCCGGCGAGCGGACGACGAGGTCTGGGCGGTCGACGAGGCTCACGGTGTCGGGCGCCACGCGTAGCGAACGTCCGGTTGGCGCTCCTCGTTGACGCTCCCGTCGCCGATGCCGCGAGCGTCGCTCGGTTCGGCTCGGCGGATGCCCGGGACCGTCATCGCGGGAGTCGTGCCGCGGCCGCCTCGTCGAGGATCCAGGTGGCCCGTTGGTGGAGCGCGAGCTGTGCCGGCCAGCGCCGGGGATCGTGGATCGGTCCGAAGATGTCAGCCAGGATGTGGACCTTTCCGGCCCCGGTCGCGACCACCAGGACATCGCGCGCCGCGCCGACCACGCCTGGCTGCATCGTGACCCGTTCGACGTGCGGCTCGATGTGCGTCGGTGCCGGGATGGCCATCGCCCAAACCTGCGCGTAGAACGCCGTGGAGCCCGGGAAGACCGACAGGATGTGCCCGTCCCCGCCGACGCCGAGGACGACGAGGTCGAGGACCGGCACGCCGTCGAGGGTCTCGAGGTCCGCGGCGCGAAGCTCGGCC
Source organism: Chloroflexota bacterium (assembly GCA_031416295.1). Taxonomy (GTDB): domain Bacteria; phylum Chloroflexota; class Limnocylindria; order Limnocylindrales; family CSP1-4; genus SPCO01. The sequence continues at coordinate 912 of JANOTJ010000164.1, read as the reverse complement.
GTCAGCGTCTCGGCGGCCCAGACGGCACCCCGATGCGTCGCGATCGCCTCGGCCATCCGGATCGGGTGGAGATGCGCAGGAGCAAGCGGGACCGCGCCGACCAGGATGTCGTCGAGCGGCTTGACGTTGGACAGCGCGTCGTCGCGGGCCACGAACCGATCGTCGCCCCACCAGACATGGACGTCCGGCCACGGGATGGTGTCCCGCAACGGCGGGTCGGCGAGGGCGCGGTAGATGCCCGGCGCCGAGGACCCGCCGGTCGTCGCCCAGTGCGCGACTCCGCGCGCAGCGACCGCGCCGGTCAGCGCGGCAGCGATCCGCTCAGCCGCCCCGGTCGCGACCTCCGTCGCGTCGGCCATGATCAGCAGCCGCGGCGCGTCGCCCAGCGCACCTATCGGTCCCACCGCGGCCAGCGCTCCTACGTCGTTCCGCCGCCGGGCCCGATGAGGGCCGCAGCGGAGGCCAGTGTGCCGGTCGTGACCCGGTCTCGTCGGCCCGCCTCGATAGCCTCGGCGAGCAGGTCCACGTCGGCCCGGCGCGCCGCGAGGAACTGCCGGTCGAGCACCTCCACGCCGTCCCACCAGACATGGACGTGGACCGATTCCGCCTCGGCCGTGACGTCCGCCCGCAGCTCCTGGCCGCGCCGCTCGGCGAGCAGTTCGACGCGCAGGGTGGTGCCCGCCGGCAGGGCCGAGACGACCGGCCGGACCACGACCGAGATCTCGGCGCGGCCGTCGGACAGCGTAGCCGCCGCCCCGCGGCCGATGACCGGCCGTGCGCCAGGGACCAGCCGCCCCCTGTTCGCCGCCGCGGCGGACGCCGGACCCGCGATCGTCGTCAATGGCTTGACCACGGACAGTCCCAACCTCGAAGCGAGCCACGCAACGTGGTAGAGCGGCTTGACGATGTTGG